>DATBAA010000415.1:0-16298 GCA_036271755.1 Myxococcales bacterium
GCGGCGCGGACGCAGGCGCGCATCGATTCGGGGCGCCAGACCATCGTGGGCGTCAACCGCTTCAAGCCGCGGCGTCCCGAGACCGTGCCGGTGCTCAAGGTGGACAACGCCATGGTGCGGCGCACGCAGATCGAGCGATTGGCAAAGCTGCGCAAGGAGCGCGACGACTCCAAGGTCCACTCCGCGCTCGACGCGCTCACCGCCTGCGCGGAAGGCCGGGGCGGGAATCTCTTGGAGCTGGCCATCGACGCGGCCCGGGCGCGCGCCTCGGTGGGTGAGATCTCCTATGCGTTGGAAAAGGTGTGGGGGCGCCACCAGGCCGAGATCAAATCCATCTCCGGCGTATATGCTCGCGAGGTGGGCGAAAACTCCAGCGCGGTGAGCGACGTCCGCGCGCGCACCAAGGCCTTCGCCGACCGCGAGGGCCGGCGCCCGCGCCTCCTCGTCGCCAAGATGGGACAGGACGGGCACGACCGCGGGCAGAAGGTGATCGCCAGCGCGTTCGCCGACCTGGGCTTCGACGTGGACATCGGGCCGCTCTTCCAGACTCCGGAAGAGACCGCGCGGGCCGCCATCGAGAACGACGTCCACGTCATCGGCGCCAGCTCGCTGGCAGCAGGCCATCTCACGCTGGTGCCCGCGCTGCGCAAGGCTTTGGCTGATCTAGGCCGCTCCGACATTCTGGTCATCGTCGGCGGCGTCGTCCCGCCAGACGACTACGCCGCGCTCTATGCCGCCGGGGCCGTGGAGATCTTCGGGCCAGGCACGGTCATCCCAGAGGCGGCGCTCAAGCTCCTCGATCGCATCGAGGCGGCGTGAAGCGGGCGCGGCTCGGCCTCGAAGCGTATGAGCAGGGTGTCCGCGCGGCGGATCGGGCGGTGCTCGCCCAGGCCATCACGCTGGTCGAGAGCCGCGATCACGAAGACTCGAACCTCGCCCAGGCTTTGCTCACGCGGCTGATGCCCCTCACCGGCAAATCGCGGCGCGTCGGCATCACCGGCGTTCCGGGCGTGGGGAAGAGCACGCTCATCGACACGCTCGGCATGCGCCTCGTCGGGCAGGGAAAGCGTGTGGCGGTGCTGGCCATCGATCCGTCGAGCAGCCTCACCGGCGGCTCGATCCTCGGCGACAAGACGCGCATGAACCGGCTGGCGCTGGAGCCGAACGCGTACATCCGGCCGTCGCCCAGCAGCCTCTCGCCCGGCGGCATCGCGCGGCGCACGCGAGAGACGATGCTGCTCTGCGAGGCCGCGGGCTTCGACGTGGTGATGGTGGAGACGGTGGGCGTGGGGCAGGGCGAGACCGCCGTCAGCCAAATGGTCGACTTCTTCCTCGTCCTCTTGCTGCCCGGCTCGGGCGACGAGTTGCAGGGCATCAAGAAGGGCATCCTCGAGCTGGCCGACGCCATCGTGGTCAACAAGGCCGACGCGGACAACAAGGCCCGCGCCAACCACGCGCTGTCGGACCTGAAGGCCGCGCTGCACTACCTGCCGCGGCACCGCGCCACCTGGGCCACGCGCACGCTGGCGGTCTCGGGCCTCACCGGCGAAGGCCTGGACGAAATCTGGAAGACCGTCGAGGAGCACCGCGAGATGCTGGAGGGCACCGGCCAGCTGCAGTCCATCCGCGCCGAGCAGCAGCGGTCGTGGCTCTGGTCGCTTTTGGCAGACCGGCTGGAGCAGGCCTTTCGCTTGAATGCAAAGGTCGCCGCGCTGCTGCCGCAGTCGGAGGCGGACGTGCTCGCCGGGCGGACCACCGCGCCTCTGGCCGCCGAGGCCCTGCTCAACGCCTTCGGCGTGCACCCCGCGACCTAGCGCCACGGCATTGGCACTTGCGCGTCTGTAACGAAGGGTGAAGGTTCGGACTCTGGAGAGTACATGCCCTTGTCCAAAGACGAGTTGCAGCTGTTGCAGGCGTGGTGGCGGGCGGCGAACTACCTGACCGTCGGGCAGATCTACCTGCAGGCCAACGCGCTCCTGCGCGAGCCGCTGCGCCGCGAGCACATCAAGCCCAGGCTGCTCGGACACTGGGGGACCTCTCCGGGCATCAACTTCGTCTGGGCGCACTTGAACCGGCTCATCCAGCAGCGCGGCCAGAAGACGCTGCTGCTGGTCGGCCCCGGACACGGCGGACCCGCGGCCGACGCCAACGGCTGGCTGGAGGGCGCTTGGAGCGAAACCTATCCGCAAGTCACGCAGGACGCCGCCGGCATGCTGCGGTTCTTCCGCGAATTCTCCACGCCCGGCGGGGTGCCCAGCCACTGCAGCCCGCCGACGCCCGGCTCCATCCACGAGGGCGGCGAGCTTGGCTACGTGCTCTCGCATGCGTTCGGCGCGGCGTTCGACAACCCGGATTTACTGGTGGCGGCCATCGTCGGCGACGGCGAGGCCGAGACGGGGCCGCTGGAAGGCTCGTGGAAAGGCGTCAGCTTCTTGAACCCGCGCCGGGATGGCGCGGTGCTGCCCATCCTGCACTTGAACGGCTACAAGATCGCCAACCCCACCGTGCTGGGCCGCAAGCCGCCCGAAGAGGTGCGCGGGCTTCTCACGGGCCATGGCTACGACGTGCGCGAAGTGTCGGGCAGCGACCCGGCCGAGGTGCACGAGGCCTTCGCCGAGACGCTCTTCGCCTGTCATGATCGCATCCGCGAAATCAAAGCCGCCAAGGCTTCGGGGCGTCCGCGCTGGCCGCTGATCGTGCTGCGCACTCCCAAGGGTTGGACCGGACCAAAGGTCGTCGACGGCGAGCAGGTGGAAGGCACCTTCCGCGCCCACCAGGTGCCGCGCGCGGGCGTGCGCGAGAAGCCCGAGCATTTGAAGCAATTGGAAGAGTGGCTGCGCAGCTACAAGCCCGAAGAGCTCTTCGACGGCCAGGGCCGGCCCGTGACGGCGCTGGACGGCTTGCGGCCGCGCGGGGATCTGCGCTTGAGCAAGACGCCGCATTCGAATGGCGGCAAGTTACTGCAGCCTTTGGTTTTGCCTCCATTGGAGCCGCACGCGCTCACTTTGACGGGCCATGCTCTCGACCAGCGCGAGTCGACGCGGCAGCTGGGCTCGTGGCTCGCCGAGGTGTTTCGCCAGAACGCGGACAACTTCCGCCTCTTCTCGCCCGACGAGCTGCTCTCGAATCGTTTGGGCGCGGTGCTGGAGGCGACGCAGCGCTGCTGGATGGAGCGCCTCGAGCCCGGCGATGATCATCTCAGCCCCGACGGCCGCGTCTTCGAGATCTTGAGCGAGCACAACTGCGAAGGCTGGCTCGAGGGCTACCTCCTGACCGGCCGCCACGGCATGTTCGCCACCTACGAAGCCTTCGCCATGATCGTGGCGTCGATGGCCACCCAGCACGCGAAGTGGTTGGAGACTTGCGGCGGCCTGCCCTGGCGCGAGCCGATTGCTTCTTTGAATATCCTTCTCACTTCCACCTGCTGGCGAAATGATCACAACGGCTTTTCGCACCAGGGGCCCGGCTTCATCGACACGCTGGTCTCCAAGAAGGGCGCGGTGGTGCGCGTCTATCTGCCGCCCGACGCCAACACGCTGCTCTCCATGGCCGAGCATTGCTTCGCCAGCCGCAACTATGTGAACCTTCTCGTCATCGACAAGCAGCCGCAGCTGCAGTGGCTGTCGTTGCCCGAGGCGCGCAAGCACTGCGCGGAAGGAGCGTCGATCTGGGAATGGGCTGGCACAGATGGCGAACCGGACGTGGTGCTGGCCAGCGCCGGAGACATTCCCACGCTGGAGATCGTCGCCGCCGCCTGGCTCCTGCGGAAGAAGGCGCCTTCACTGCGAGTGCGGGTGGTGAACGTGGTCGATCTCTTCGCCATCGCCTCTCCCGCGGAGCACCCGCACGGCATGGCGGACGAGAAGTTCGACCGGCTCTTCACGCCGGCCGGCCACGTCGTCTTTGCTTTTCACGGTTATCCAAATGTCATTCACGCCTTGCTGCACGGCCGCCGCGACGCGGGCCGCTTCCACGTGCGCGGATATCAAGAGGAGGGCAGCACCACCACGCCGTTCGATATGGTGGTGCTGAACGGCATCAGCCGCTACCACCTGGTGATGGAGGCGCTGAAGCGCGCGCGCAACCGCCCGCCGGAGGCCGACGCGCTGATGCAGGAGTGCGAGGCGATGCTGGCGAAGCATCACGTCTACGTGCGCGAGCAGTTCGAGGACATGCCCGAAGTTCGCGACTGGAAGTTCACGCCGTGATCGTCCTCTGCGTCAACGCCGGCTCGTCCAACTTGAAGGTGGCCGCGTACGACGGGGAGAAGCGCACGGCGGCCGCGCAAGTCAAAGGCGGTCTCGAAGAGGCCTTGAAAGAGCTGGGCCCGGTGAAGCCGCAGGCCATTGGACACCGGCTGGTGCACGGCGGCCCAACTCACCACGAGCCGCAGCTGTTGGACGATGCTTTGATTGCTTCGCTCAAGTCACTGACTCGCTTTGCTCCCTTGCACCTGCCGCCGGCGCTGCAGGCCATCGAAGCTGCTCGCCAGCGTTTCCCCGGCTTGCCGCAAGTGGCTTGCTTCGACACTCACTTTCATTGGCAATTGCCCGAGGCCGCGCGCCGGCTGCCATTGACGGAAGAGCTGCACCGGCAAGGCGTTCGTCGCTATGGCTTTCACGGATTGTCGTATGAGTTCATCGTCTCGCAGCTAGGGCAGCGCTTGGGCCGCCGCGCGGTCATCGCCCACCTGGGAAACGGCGCCAGCCTGGCCGCGCTGCAGGACGGCCGCTGCGTCGACACCACCATGGCGTTCACTCCCGCGAGCGGCATCGTCATGGGCACGCGCGCGGGCGATCTGGACCCGGGCGTGATCCTCTATCTGCTGTCACAAGGCATGGACGCGGCGGGCATCGAACGGCTGGTCGAGCACGAGGCTGGATTGCGCGGAATCTCCGGCGGCACTTCCGACATGCAAGAGCTGCTGCAATCGAAGGACCCCCGCGCCGCGCTGGCCGTCGAGATCTTCGCGCGCTCTTGCCGCAAAGCCATCGGCGCCTTCGCGGCCGTGCTGGGCGGCCTCGACACGCTGGTCTTCACCGGCGGCATCGGCGAGCACGCGGCGCCCGTCCGCGCCGCCATCTGCGCGGGCCTCGAACACTTGGGCGTCGCCCTGGACGCCGCCGCGAACGAGTCGAACGCCGAGCGCATCTCCACCGGCAGCGCCGCCGTCTTGGTGATACCGACCGACGAAGACCGCGTCATCGCCCGCCACTCAACTGCCGTCCTTCAGCCGGCGGAGCATCAGCGGTAGCCCGAACCAGCCGCCGGTGAGCGCGCCGAAGCTGATCGCGGCCAGCGTCAGACCCAGGGAGAGCGACCCGTTCCACCGCTCGGTCACGACCGCCAACTCCAGGGAGAGCCCGGCCGCCAGCGCCGCCATGGCGGCCAGCACCATGACGCTCGCGAAGCGCTCCAAGCGCTCGGTGTCTTCTCCCCGCTCCGCAAGCCGATGAAAAGCCGGAGGCGCCATCAGGAAGAGCGTCGCCAGGGAGACCAGACAAAGGCTCGCGAAGTGAATGGCGCGCACAGATGGCGGCCATGGTGAACTCGAAGAGGCAGCCGCTCGTAGCCCGGCTCCATGAACCCGCGATATTGAAAGCCTAGCAGCACTTGCACGCCCAGCACCAGGATGCGCGCTTCATCGAGCGCGTTCTTGACCTTCCGTCCAAGCGCGGCCATTGGCCCGCGACTCCGTCACGAGCCAAGCCCGGCGGCGTTGCTTAAGTTGCCCGCATGGACAGGCGCAACTTTCTTCGCGGCGCAGTGGCGGCGGGCCTGGCGACGGCTGCTGCCGCTGGCGCCGATGCTGCAGAACCCGAACTTCCACGTACGACCTCGGTGGGAGACCTGAAGGGCGAGATGCTCTACCGCAAGCTGGGGAAGACGGGCGCTACCGTCTCGGCCATCGGCTTCGGCGGCTCGCACTTCGCCAAAGCCGCCATCGACGAGGCCACCTCGGTGCGGTTGCTGCACGCGGCCATCGATCGCGGCATCACCTTCATGGACAACTCCTGGGACTACAACGAAGGCCAGAGCGAGCTCCGCATGGGCAAAGGCCTCTCGCAGGGCGGGTATCGCGAGAAGGTCTTTCTCATGACCAAGCTCGACGGCCGCACCAAGGAGGTGGCCGAGGCGCAGATCAACACCTCTCTCGAGCGGCTGAAGACCGATCATATAGATCTGCTCATGCACCACGAGGTGCTTCGCTTCGACGATGCGGATCGCGTCTTCGACGAGGGCGGCGCGCACGAGGCGGTGCTGGCCGCGCAGAAGGCCGGCAAGGTCCGTTTCGTCGGCTTCACGGGACACAAAGACCCGCACGTCCACCTCTACATGCTCGACGTCGCGCGGAAGCATGGAAAGCCCATCGATGCGGTGTTGATGCCCATGAACGTGATGGACGCGCACTTCCGCAGCTTCGCGAGGCTCGTGCTGCCGCGGCTGGTGAAAGAGCAGATCGGCGTGCTCTCGATGAAGCCGCTGGGAGGTGGCGACGGCATCATCCTCAAGAGCGGCACCGTGCAGGCGCTGGAGTGTCTTCACTACGCGCTCAACCTGCCAACCAACGTCGTCATCACGGGCATCGACAAGCAGGAGATCTTGGAGCAGGCGGTGCAGGCGGCAAAGACGTTCAAGGCCATGAGCAAAAGCCAGGTGCAAGCCATCCTCGACAAGACGGCGGCGGTGGCGCGGACCGGGCGCTTCGAGCTGAACAAGACCACCTCGCACTTTGACACCACCGCCAAACATCCCGATTGGTTGGGCGGCGACAACGCGGAGGTGAAGAAGCTCGCTCCAGAAAGTGCGGGCTGATCCGTAAGGCCCCGTATGCCTGTGCTCCGCTCGCGATCCTAACTTCGCCAATGGGGTTCTTGAAGCTGCTCGAGCGCTGGCCGATCGTCCGTCAGGTACTGAAGGGAGACGCGACGGCGTTGGGCTCGTCTGCCTGGTCGGAGCACAGCCTCGGCCTGCGCCCGCGTCTCGACGGCGCGCAGGTCTACAAATCGATCTGTCCTTATTGCGCGGTCGGCTGCGGCCAAGAGGTGTTCGTCAAGGACGGGAAGATCATCGACATCGAAGGAGACGCGGGGTCGCCCATTTCGCGCGGGCGTCTTTGCCCGAAGGGCGCGGCCACCTTTCAGCTCGTCACCGGCGATCACCGGCAGAAGGCGGTGCTGTATCGCGCTCCGCGCTCGTCTGAATGGGAGAAGATCCCGCTCGAGCGGGCCATGGAGATGATCGCGGCGCGCGTCAAGAAGACCCGCGACGAGACCTGGGAAGAGAAGGACCCGCAAGGCCGCGCGGTGCGGCGCACGCTCGGCATCGCGCACCTGGGCGGCGCGACGCTCGACAACGAAGAGAACTACCTGCTCAAAAAGCTCTACACCGCGCTGGGCATCGTGCAGGTCGAGAACCAGGCGCGAATATGACACTCGAGCACGGTGCCCGGTCTGGGCATCTCGTTCGGCAGGGGCGGTGCGACGACGTTCCTGCAGGATCTGCAGAACTCAGACGTCATCCTCATTCAGGGCTCGAACATGGCTGAGTGCCACCCGGTCGGCTTCCAGTGGGTCATGGAAGCGAAGGAGCGGGGCGCGAAGATCATCCACGTCGACCCGCGCTTTACCCGCACCAGCGCCCTGGCCGATCTGCACGTTCCCATCCGCGCCGGCTCGGACATCGCGTTTCTGGGCGGAATCATCCATTACATCTTGGAGAACGACAAAGCCTTCAAAGAGTATGTCGTGAGTTACACCAACGCGGCCAACCTCGTCGACCCGGACTTCCGGGACACCGAAGACCTGGACGGTTTCTTCAGCGGCTGGGAAGCGGACAAAGGCAAGTACGACGACGGCAGCTGGCAATACCAGGGCGTCGACGAGGTCGCGGCGGCGGGACACAAAGAGGTGGTTCCCGAAGGGCATGCCAACAAGGAAGGTCCGCGCGGCACCAATACCAAAGAAGCGCCGCGAGACCCGACGCTGCAGCATCCGCGCTGCGTCTATCAACTGCTGCGCAAACACTATGCGCGCTATACGCCGGCGAACGTGGCGGAGATCTGCGGCGTCGAGGTCGATCGGTTCTTGCAGGTGTGCGAGCTGTTCACCAAGAGCTCCGGACGCGAGCGCACCGGAGCCATCTGCTACGCCGTCGGCTGGACGCAGCACACGGTCGGCGCCCAGAACATTCGCGCGGCCTCCATCATCCAAGCCCTCCTCGGCAACATCGGGCGGCCCGGCGGCGGCATCATGGCATTGCGCGGGCACGCCAGCATCCAAGGCTCGACGGACATTCCCACGCTCTTCGATCTCTTGCCTGGCTACATTCCGATGGTCCACGCCGAGATGAAGAAGCTGCGCGACTTCATCGACACCAACACCGCCGCCAACGGCTTCTGGAGTGAGTTTCCCAGTTACTTCGTCTCTTTGATGAAGGCCTGGTTTGGCGAAGCCGCGACAAAAGCCAATGATTGGGCCTTCGACTGGCTGCCGCGCATCACCTCTGACCACTCGCACCTGACGACCATGGCCGACATGGCCGAAGGAAAGATCAAAGGCTACATCGTCATGGGCGAAAACCCATTGGTCGGCTCGGTGAACGGCGGTCTACAGCGGCAAGGATTGCAAAAGCTCGATTGGCTGGTCGTCCGCGACTTGGCGTTGATCGAGACCGCGCAGTTCTGGCGCGAGGCGCCCGGGTGCGAGACCGAGGTGTTCTTCATTCCCGCCGCGGCGCACACCGAGAAGGACGGCTCGTTCACCAATACCAATCGCCTCTTGCAGTGGCATCATAAAGCCGTCGAGCCTCCGGGTGATTGCAAGAGCGACCTCGACTTCGTCTACGAGCTCGGCAACCGGTTGAAGGCGCTCTATGCGGACAGCAATGAACCCAAAGATGCTCCACTTCGCGCCTTGACCTGGAACACGCCGGACGCGGAGTCCGTGCTGGCGGAGATCAACGGCAAGGTGATTGCCTCCGGCAAGCCGTTGTCGAAATACACCGAGCTCAAGGCAGACGGCAGCACCGCGTCTGGCTGCTGGATCTACGTCGGCTGCCGCGCGGACGGCGTCAACCAGACCGCACGCCGCAAGCCCGCGCGTGAGCAGGACTGGGTCGCGCGAGAGTGGGCCTGGTCGTGGCCCGACAACCGGCGAATGCTCTACAACCGCGCCTCGGCCGATCCAGAGGGAAGGCCTTGGTCCGAGCGGAAGCGCTATGTGTATTGGAGCGGCGAAAAGTGGGTTGGTTCTGATCAAGCCGACTTCATCGCCGATCGCGCGCCCTCTTATCGGCCGCCGCCGGGAGCGCGAGGCACCGCTGCCCTGGCGGGTGACGACCCGTTCATCATGCAAAGCGATGGCAAGGCGTGGCTCTTCGCGCCGGCGGGCATGCTCGACGGCCCGATGCCGACTCACTATGAACCGCAGGAATCTGCCGTTCCCAACCTTCTCTATGCGCAGCATTGCAATCCGGCGCGCATGGAGTGGCACCTGCGCCGCAATCCCTATCATCGCGCCTATGCGGACCCGCGCTATCCATATGTTATCACCACCTTCCGGCTCACCGAGCACCATACGGGCGGCGGCATGTCGCGCTGGCTCTCGTGGCTGGCTGAGCTGATGCCGCGGCTCTTCTGCGAAGTGTCGCCCGAGCTGGCGGCTGAACGGGGCCTGGAGAACGGAGCTTGGGCCACCATCTCCACCGCCCGCGGCGAGCTCGAGTGCCGCGTGCTGGTGACCCGGCGGCTACGGCCGCTGCGCCTGGGAAAGCGGACCGTTCACCAAATTGGCATTCCCTATCATTGGGGCTCGGAAGGGCTGGTCACCGGAGATGCGGTCAATGAATTGGTGGCGCTCGTCGCCGACCCCAACGTGAACATCCCCGAGAACAAGGCGCTGACGGGAGACATCCGGCCCGGCCGGCGGCAGCGCGGTGAGCACGTGCGGGGTGAGTTGCCCGAGGTGGCGGACCTGCGCGACCTGACCGGCTTGAAGCCCTATGTCCAGAAGGCCGCGCAGGAGAAAAAGTGACGGCGAAAGGCTTCTTCACCGACACCACCCTTTGCATCGGCTGCAAGGCCTGCGAAGTGGCGTGCAAGCAATGGAATGGGTTGCCGGGCGACGGCTTCAACTTCACCGGAATGTCGTACGACAACACCGCGCACCTGGGCGATTCTACCTGGCGGCATGTCTCGTTCCTCGAGCGGCCACAACCTTTGGGCGGGACGATCGCCTCCGACTTCTCCTGGCTGATGATGTCCGACGTTTGCAAGCATTGCGCGCGCGCCGGCTGCCTCGAAGCCTGTCCTACGGGCGCGATTACCCGGACTGAGTTCGACACCGTCTTCATCCAGCCCGACATCTGCAACGGCTGTGGTTACTGCGTGTCGGCGTGCCCGTTCGGCGTGGTCGATCGCCGCGAGCAGGACGGCCGCGCCTGGAAGTGCACCCTTTGCTACGACCGCTTGAAAGGCGATCTGGAGCCGGCCTGCGCGAAGGCCTGTCCCACGCAGTCCATTCAATACGGCGATCTCGTTCAATTGCGCATCCGCGCAAAGGAGCGCGTGGAAGATCTGCACCAGCGCGGCATGGGCGAGGCCTATCTCTACGGCGAAAAACAGGAAGGCACCGAAGGGCTCAATGCCTTCTTCCTGCTCGCGGACAAACCGCAGAAGTACAACTTGCCTCCGAATCCGGTCGTGCCGACCAAGCGCGTGCGCAGCAGCTGGCTGTCGATGGGAGTGGCCAGCCTCGGCGTGGCGGCGATGATCCTCTCCGCGCTGGTGAAGCGATGATCGAGGACGGCTACCATGGCATGCCGCTGCTCAAGCCGCCGGTGTGGAAAGAGACCATCGCGGTTTATTTCTTTACCGGCGGCCTGGCTGGAGTCTCCGCTGCCGTCGCGGCCGCCGCCAGCTTCAAAGGCCTGAAGGGTCTGACCCGCTACGGACGGCGGGCTGCTTTCGCCGGAGCTCTAGTCTCCGCGGCGCTGCTCATCGAAGATCTGGGTATCCGCCGCCGCTTCATCTACATGCTCAGGGTCTTCCGGCCCACCTCGCCCATGAACGTCGGCACGTGGATCTTATCGGCGTTCGGAGCCGCCTCGGCCGGGGCGCTGCTGCCGGGCGTGGCCGGAGACGCGGCAGGAGTGGCCGCGGGCGTCCTGGGTCTGCCGTTGGCTGGCTATACCGGGGTCTTGATTGGCAATACCGCGGTGCCGATCTGGTCCGAAGGGCGCAACACCTTGCCGCCGCTCTTTCTCGCCTCGTCCGCGGTGAGCGCCGCTTCCATGTTCGAGGTCATCGGCGGCAGCCGCGCCGAGCAGCGCTTTGCCCAGCGGCTCGCCGTGTTGTCCAAGCTCGCCGAGCTGGGCGCTCATGCAACCTTCGAGAGATCCGTCTCGCGGGTCAGCGGCGCGCTCGGGGCTTCTTGGACGGCAGCGCGCTGGGGAGTCGTCGCCAGCCTGGCCATCTCATTGGTGCCGCGGAAGCCGCGCGCGCTGCGCATTGCCGGCGGCTGCCTGGGCCTCGTCTCTTCGCTGGCCAGCCGTTTCGCCGTCTTCCGGGCCGGGAAGAGGTCGGCCCTCGATCCGCAGGCAACCTTCGCCATCCAAAGGAGTCAGCCGTGAAGAAGAAGAACGAAATCGAGAGCCGGAAGACGACCGAAGCGGCGTTGCGAAAGGCGGCGGCCAGCCATCGTGAGGCGGCCAAGAGCCTGCAGCGGGCCTCCCATGACGTCGAGGAAGCGGCGCGTGCAACGGCGTGCGAGGCCAAGGCGCTCGCGCCTCACGACCGGCCCTACAAGGCGGAGATCGTCAAGGTCCGGAAGAGCGAAGCGCGCAACCTGGCCGCGGAGGCGAAGGTGATGGCCCGCGTCGCCCAACGCCTCGAGCATCAGGCGGACGCGGAGAAGGACCACGAGAAGTGAAGACGAGCGCGGATACGCCCGGGCAGCACTTACTTGTTGGCTGAGCCCGGCTCCGAGGCGCTCCGGTGCATCTGGGCCTTGGCAGGCTCGGGCATCACCTTGGCCACCGCTGCTTGCACCTTGTTCTTGAAGGAGCCCGCGACGACGTGATCCTTGCCGGCCAGCAGCGCTTCATATCCCTGCCTGGCCACCAGGGCGGGGTCGTCCTTCTCGCCGGCGCCGAGCTTCGTGTCTTGCAAGCCCGCCTTCTCGAAGAACTCGGTGTCGGTTGCGCCGGGCATGAGCGACGTCACCGAGATGCCGCTGTCCTTCAGCTCGTTGCGCAGCGCCTGCGCGAACGATTGGTCGAAAGACTTCGAGGCGGCATACACCGCTTCGAAAGGACCCGGCATCGTCGAGGCGAGGGACGAGGTGATGAGGATCTTACCGCTGCCGCGGGCCTGCATCTGCTGAACGACGCGCTTGGCAAGGTGGACCACCGAGCGGCAGTTCAGGTCGACGATGCGCAGCTCGGTCTCCAGGTCGTTGTCCTTGAACGGCCCGCCGATGCCGATGCCGGCGTTGAGCGCGGCCGCGTCCAGCGGACGTCCGAGAGCCTGGACCTTCTGCCAGAGCTGTTCGACGCCGTCGCGCGTCGAGAGATCGGCCTGCACGCTGGTGACCTGGATTCCCAGCTGCTCGAAGGCCTGCTTTGCTTCGACGATTCCGCGGTCTTCCGCGGCGATGATCAGATCATATCCGTGCGACGCGAACTCACGCGCCAGCTCATAGCCAATTCCCGACGACGCGCCCGTCACCAACGCAAGCTGATTTGCCATGTTCATCTCCTTGAGTAGAAACCTCGACTACGGGGTCATCACAACCTTGATGCAGCCGTCCTTCTTTTCGCGGAACGTCTTGTAGGCCTCGGGCGCCTGCTCCAGCTTCAGCCGGTGGGTGATGACGAAGGAAGGGTCGATCTCACCCTCTTGGATCTTCTTCATCAGCGGCGCGAGATAACGATGAATGTGAGTTTGACCCGTCTTCATGGTCAAACCTTTGTTGACGAACGCTCCCATGGGAACCTTGTCGACGAGGCCCACGTAGACGCCGGGAACGGAGACGGTCCCGGCCTTGCGGCAGGCGAAGATCGCTTGCCGCAAGACGTGCGCCCGGTCGGTGCCGAGCATGACCATCTTCTTTGCCGTATCGAGCACCGCATCGACGGCGCTGTGCGTATGCGCCTCGGTGCCCACGGCGTCGATGCAGCGATCGGGCCCGCGCCCTTTGGTCAGCTCCTGCAGCTTTTGGTAGACCTCGTCCTCTTCCATGAAGTCGACGGTCTCGGTCTTGCCGTCTTTGCGGGCGAGCGCCAGTCGCTCTGGGACATTGTCGATGGCGATGACGCGGCCGGCGCCGAACATCCAGGCGCTGCGGATGGCGAACTGACCGACCGGTCCGCATCCCCAGACGGCCACGGTATCGCCGGGCTCAATCTCCGCGTTCTCCGCGCCCATATAGCCGGTGGGAAAGATGTCGGTGAGGAAGAGCACCTGCTCGTCCTTCAAGCCGGCCGGCACCTTGAACGGCCCGACGTCTGCATAAGGAACGCGCACGAATTGCGCCTGGCCGCCGGGAAAGCCGCCCAGCATATGTGAATAACCAAAGAGCCCCGAGGGCGAGTGGCCCATGAACTTCTCGGCCATCTTCGCGTTCGGGTTGGAGACGTCACAGCAAGAAGTCAGTCCCTTCTTGCAGAAGAAGCACTCGCCGCAGGCGATCGTGAAGGGCACCACGACGCGGTCGCCCACCTTCAGCTTCTTCACCGCCGAGCCCACCTCCATCACCTCGCCCATGAACTCGTGGCCCAGCACGTCGCCGGACTTCATCGAGGGCATGAAGCCGTCCAACAAGTGCAGGTCCGAGCCGCAGATGGCCGTCGCGGTCACCTTGATGACGCAATCGCCAGGCGCTTGGATCTTCGGGTCGGGAACCGTGTCTATGCGAACGTCGTTCTTGCCGTGCCAGCAGAGCGCTTTCATGATGAATCTCCTGGGACAGGGTTGATTAGCGAGGAAGCTCGGCGGGCTCGCTGGGACGCCGGATGTCGCGGTCCTCTTCTTCGCCGAAGACCTCGCGCAGCAGGTTGGCCGCTTCGCGCTGCGCCTCCTCGGCCTTGTCCAGCACCGCCGCGGCGCCGAAGAACTCGTGGAAGACGCCGTCGTAGCGGCGCACGCGCGTCTCGACGCCGGCCGCCTCCAGGTGGCGCGCAAACTCCTCGCCCTGGCTGCGCAGCGGGTCGCGCTCGTCGACGATCACCAGCGCGGGCGGCAGTCCGGCAAGCTCCGTCTTCGACACCCCCAACAAGTGCACGCGCGGATCCTTCGCGCCCTCGGGAATGCCCTTGAAGGCGTGCATCGCCATCCAGGAGATGAGCGGCCGGTTGACGGGCCGCGCATCGGCCGCGTCCTCCATCGACTCGCCAAACTGCTCGCCGGTGGTGAGCGGATAGACCAGCACCTGCGCCAGCGGCAGACGCTCGCCCTGCGTCTTCAGTTGCAAGCAGGTCGCGGCCGACATGTTGCCGCCCACCGACTCGCCGCCGATGGCCAGCCGCGATGGGTCGCCGCCCAGCGCCGCCGCGTTGTCCGCCATCCAGCGCCACGCCGCGAGCACGTCGTCGTGCGAGGCGGGGAAGACGTGCTCCGGCGCCCTGCGATAGTCGGGCGAGACGACGATGACCTGCGCCTTGTTGCAGAGGCCGCGGCAGGACGCGTCGTAGGTGTCGATGTCGAAGAGCACCCAGCCGCCGCCGTGGATCCACATCAACATCGGGAAGGGACCTTCGCCCTGCGGCTGGTAGATGCGGACCTTCAGCTGGCCGCCGGGCCCGGGAATCATCCGGTCCTCGACCGACCCCACCGGCTCGGGGTCGGTGGACTTGCCGTCCGCCTCGAGGATCTTGTGGATGGCGTCCACCGGCGTCGGCTGCTTGCGCGCCAGATCGGGCGTGAGAATTTCGAATGGCTTCGGCTCCAGATTCGCGTGCGCGTCGGCGATGCGCTGCGCCTGCGGATCGAGCAGGCCCGAAGCGTCGGTGCCCAGGCGCTTGATGCGGCCGCTGGCCTTCTCTTGCAGGCCGTCGAGCATCTTTACGCCGGCGTCGAGCAACACATGGCCGGTCTTGCTGGAGGGACCCGCCGGATGGGTGAAGGTCGGCGCGGTGCGCTTGGCGGCAATGAACTTCTCGCCCAACTCGGCCATCTTCGCCGCGCCCACCGCCTGCCGCAGCGCGGGCAGGAACGTGGTCTCTTCTTCGGTTGCATGCTTGAGAATGGCCGCGATGATCTTGCCCATGGCCTGTTCGAACGCTGCCTCGCCGGGCGAGCCGTCCTCTACCACCACCAGCAGCTCCTTCACTTGCTGGTGCTCGGAGATCAGCTTCTCGGCATCCGCGTCGCGGCCAATCTCGCGCAGCGCCGGATAGAAGGTGCGCTCTTCCGCGTCCGCGTGGAGCGCGATGTTGAAGCCGATCTGGTCGGCGAGCGCCCGGCGGTTTCCCCGGCCGGCTTGCCAATGCTCGAACATGCGCTTCACCACCGCGTGATCATCGGCGACGAGGTGGTCCACGTCACCAGGAAGGGTCTCATAGCCAAGCGCCATTTCGTCTCCATCAGTCAGTGAGTGGAATCGAACTTGATCAGCGAACCGCGCGCGGGCAATCGGGGTGCCTACGGCCACCGCGGTGGTAGCTTGGCCAGGTGCGCGTCCTCGGAATCGGTGCCTCGAACGATCTTGGAGATCTGTACCGGCGCTTGCAGCTCGCGGGCCACGACGTGCGCGTCTTCGTCTCTGATTCGCTCTGCCACCCGGTCATGGCAGGCTTGGTGCCGCGTACGGACGATTGGCGCCGCGAGCTCGCCTGGGTAGGAAGGGACGGGCTCATCCTCTTCGAGCGCTGCGAGGAGGGAGCCGAGCAGGACCGGCTTCGCAGCAAAGGCTTTCGCGTCATCGGCGGCGGCAGCCTGGGGGAGAAGCTGGAGAACGACCGCGCGTTTGGCCAGTCGATGCTGCGCGCGGCGGGCCTGCAGACCGCCCCGATGCATGAGTTCAAGTCATTCGACGCGGGCATCGAACATATCCGGCGCAATCCGAAAGCCTATGTCTTCAAGTTGAACGGCGATTATGCTTCGTCGCGCAACTACGTAGGCGAACTGTCCGATGGCGCCGACGTCCTCTCCTTCCTCAAGCTGCAGCGAACGCAGTTGAGCGGCGAGGTGTCCTTTGTCCTGATGGAGCGCTTGCAGGGTATCGAAATGGGCACGGGCGCTTACTTCGACGGCGAGCAATTCCTCTGGCCCGCCTGCCTGGATTGGGAGCACAAGCGGT
>DATBAA010000416.1:0-6407 GCA_036271755.1 Myxococcales bacterium
CCAGCTTACTTATGGTACGGGGCGCCGCGGATGATCTCGAAGGCGCGGTAGATCTGCTCGAGGACGACGACTCGCGCGAGGCGGTGGGGCAGGGTGAGCTTGGAGAGGCTCCAAGCAAAGCGGGCGCGCGACCTGAACGCCGGGTCCAGGCCTTCGTCGCCGCCGATGCAGAGCGTGAGCGAGCCCGAGCGCAGCGGAGAGATTCGCTTCGCCAGCTCTTCGGAAGAGAGCTCCGTGCCGCGTTGATCCAAAGCCCAGAGCTCGCCCTTCAGAGACTTTTCGGTGAGCGCCGCGGCCTCGCGCGCCGGGTCCGAAGCCTTCAACTCGATCACTTCGAGCTCGGCGAAGCGCGCGATGCGGCCGGCGTACTCCGCGGCAAGGGCCAGGGTCTCGCCCTTGTCCTTGCCGACGGAGAGCAGCCGGATTTTCAGACCTGGACCCGCGGAGCGTCTGCCCAGAGGCCTTCCAGGTCGTAGTGGCTGCGGTCGTCCTGGTGGAAGACGTGGACCACCACGTCGCCGAAGTCGAGCAGCACCCAGCGGCCGCCGCGCTGACCTTCGGAGCCGACCAGCTTGTGGCCCAGGGTCTTCAGCTCCTTCTCGACGGCTTCGGCGACTGCCTCCAGCTGCCGGTCGCTCGAGCCCGAGCCGATGACCAGGTAGTCGGTGTAGCCGGAGACGCCGCGCAGATCGAGCACCACCACTTCGTCTGCCTTCTTCTCCAACGCCGCGCGGGCTGCGGTCACCGCGGTGCGCTGCGCGTCTTCATCGAGACGAACCGCGGCGCGAGCAGCCGCGCGGGCGGCGTCGGGCTTGCCTTGCTGTGCGAGCGCCAACTGCGACGGTACTTTCAGCGTCCTCTTTTTCACGTTCTGACCTGTCCATCCCCCCGCACGACGAAGCGCGTGCAGGTCAATTCGCGCAGACCCATGGGGCCATACGCGTGCAATTTACTGGTCGAGATGCCGATTTCGGCTCCCAACCCCAACTCTCCGCCGTCGTTGAAGCGGGTCGAGGCGTTCCACAAGACGCAGCTGGCGTCGGCCTCGCGCAAGAACTGCTCGGCCATGGATGCATCACGAGTGCAGATCGATTCTGTATGACGGCTGCCGTAGCGCGCGATGTGGGCGAGCGCTCCGGCGACGCCATCTACCACCTTTACAGCCAACACGAGGTCCAAAAATTCGCGGCCGAAGTCTTCGGGCGCCGCGGGCACTCCGCCGGGGACGAAGGGAAGCGAGGCTTCGTCGCAGCGCAGCTCGACGCCCTTCAGCGCTTTCGAAATCACCGGCAATGCCTCCGCGGCAACCGCGGAATCGACCAGCAGGCATTCCAAAGCATTGCAGACGCCCGGGCGGGACATCTTGGCGTTCGCGGTCAGGCGGGCAGCCAAATCCAGATCGGCATCGGCGGCCACGTAGAGATGGCAAACGCCTTGATAGTGCTGAATCACCGGAATGCGGGCTTTTTGAGAAATGGCGCGAATCAAACCGGGACCGCCGCGGGGAATGCACAGATCGATGCGGCCTTCGGCGGCCAAGAGCTCATCCAAGAGCGCGCGGTCGGGCGGAACCAATTGCACCACTTCCTCGGGAAAGCAGGCCAACAAAGCCGAATTGGTTTGCAAGGCTTCGCGGCCGCCGCGCAGGAGCGCCGCGTTGCCGCTGCGCAAGCACAAGGCGGCCGCTTCGGCGGTCACGTTCGGCCGCGACTCGTAGATCATCAGGATCACGCCCAGCGGCGCGCGCACCCGCTCGACGCGCAAGCCGTTCGGGCGAGTGAAGGCCTCGACGACCTCTCCCACCGGATCGGGCAGCGCGGCCACTTCCCGCAGCGCGCGCACCAGGCCGTCCAAGCGGCCTGAATCGAGCTTAAGGCGGTCGCGCATGGCCGGGGACAGATCGGAGGCAGCCTTCAGATCCTCGGCATTGGCGGCGAGAATCTCCGCAGACCGCGCGGCGATCTCCGCGGCAGCCTCGAGCACCAGCTTCTGCCGCTCGGCAGACGTCATCCGCACCAGCGCGCGAGACGCCACGCGCGCGCGCTCGGTCAGCTCCAGCGCGGCCAGCTGCATCATCTGCGCTTGCGTGGTCATGTCACCACCAGATCGTCCCGGTGCACGACGCAGTCGAGCAGCCTGTAGCCGAGCTTGCCTTCGATCTCCGCGCTGCGCAGCCCGCTGATGAGCCGCACCTCGTCGGCCGAGTAGACCGCGAGGCCGCGCGCAAAGGGCTTGCCGTCCAGCGTCGA
This sequence comes from Myxococcales bacterium, assembly GCA_036271755.1. Lineage (GTDB taxonomy): Bacteria > Myxococcota > Myxococcia > Myxococcales > 40CM-4-68-19 > 40CM-4-68-19. The sequence goes on from DATBAA010000416.1 coordinate 2,250, forward strand.
GATCTCGACCGGGTCTCCCGAGGCAAAGCTTCCCCGCACCTCGCGCACTCCGCTGGGCAAGAGGCTCTTCTTCCGCACGGTGAGAGCTTCGCGCGCGCCGTCGTCCACCAGCAACTCCCCGCGGGCTTTCAAGTCGAGCATCCATCGCTGCCGCAGCCGTTTGCGCTCGCCCTGCGGCAGCGCGACCGTTCCCACATCTTCGCCGGCCAGGAGCCGCGGCAACGTCCCCGGCTCGCCCTGGATGATGGCGCAAGGCACGCCCGCCTCGGTCACGCGCCGGGCCGCGCGCAGCTTGGTGATCATGCCGCCCGTGCCCACGGCGCTGTCTCCGCCTGAAGCCAGCGCTTCGACCGCGGCGGTGATGCGCGGCAGCGATGAGATGCGCGTCGCTTTCTTGTCCTTGCGCGGGTCGGCGGTGAAGACTCCGCCCGCGTCGGTGAGGATCACCAACAAGTCCGCTTCGACCAGATCGACCACCATGCCGGCCAGCGCGTCGTTGTCGCCGAACTTGATCTCCTCGACGCTGACGGTGTCGTTCTCGTTGATGACCGGGACGAGCCCGCGGTCGAGCAGCTCGGCCAGCGCGCGCCGCGCGTTCAAGTACCGGCCGCGGGCGGCGATGTCGGCGTGCGTGAGCAGGACTTGGGCGCAGCGCAGCCCGCGGGCCTCCAGCTGGTCGTCGTAGAGGCGCATCAGGCGGCTTTGTCCGGCGGCGGCGGCGGCCTGCTTCAGCGCCATCTCTTTTGGCCGCGAAGCGAGCCCCATCCGCTCGACCCCCAGCGCCACCGCGCCGCTGGAGACGACCGTCAGGGCGCGGCCCTGGGCGCAAGCCGCGAGATCGTCGCAGAGCGCGCTGAACTTCTGGTGGTCGAAGCCGGCTCCTCCGCTCGTGAGCACGGCAGACCCGATCTTGACGACGGGGCGGCGGCAGCGGGCGAGGGAGGCGCGAAGGGTGTCGGACATTACGTTCCGCACGCAAATGTAGCGCAGCCGCGCCTGTGTTACACCGCAATCCACGTGAAAGAAGAGCTCTTCGGAAACACCGCCGGTTTGAAGCAAAGTCAAAGCAAGCGTCTGCTCGCGATCTGGCGGCGGCGCGTGCAGGCGCGCGAGTTGGTGTCTGCCGAGCTGGCGCGCTACCTCACCGAGACCTCCCGCGACGTGGGCCGCCAGCTGGGCGTGCTGCTCAACCGCCGCGGAGAGGTGGAGCACGTCATCGTCGGAGACGCGCGGCAGCTCGTGCTGCCCGACATCGGCCGCGCCCGCGCCGGCCAGCACCGCCTCCGCGGCCTGCGGCTGGTGCACACGCACCTCAAGAACGAGCCGCTGACCAAGGACGACCTGTCCGACCTGGTGCTGCTGCGGCTCGACTCGGTGGCGGCCATCGTCGCGCGCGAGGACGGGCTGCCCGGCAGGGTCTTCATCGCGACGCTCCTGCCGTTGAACAACAGCGGCGAGATGTACCGGCTGGAGGAGGCCGAGAGCGTCGCCGATCTGGCCTTCGATCCGCAGGCGCAGGTGGCGGCGCTCGAGCAGGAGATGGCCCGCGCCACGCCCGTGCGCGAGGTGGGCGAGCAGGGCAGGGCCATCCTCGTCCATGTCCACAACGGCCACCGCGCCGAGGCAGAGGCTTCGCTGGCCGAGCTGCGCGAGCTGGCGCGGACGGCGGGCGTGCGCGTGCTCGAGACGGTGCTGCAGAGCCGCCGCGAGCTCGACCCGCGCACGCTGGTGGGAGAAGGAAAGCTGCAAGAGATCCTGGTGCGGTCGATGGCGGCCGAGGCCGATCTATTGGTCTTCGACCACAACCTCTCGCCTTCTCAAGGCATGAACATCGCCGAGAAGACCGACCTGCGCATCTTGGACCGCACGCAGCTCATCCTCGACATCTTCGCGCAGCGGGCGCAGTCGGCCGACGGCAAGCTGCAGGTCGAGTTGGCGCAGCTCAAGTACATGCTCCCGCGCCTGGTTGGCCGGAACGAAGCGCTGTCGCGGCTGGCGGGCGGCATCGGTGGGCGAGGTCCCGGCGAGACAAAGTTGGAGATCGATCGGCGGCGCGCGCGCGATCGCATCGTCATGCTCGAGCAGCGCATCGACCGGCTCTCCTCCGACCGCGCGACGCGACGGCAGAAGCGCAACCGGAGCGGCGTTCCGGTGGTCTCCATCGTCGGCTACACCAACGCAGGCAAGAGCACGCTGCTCAACGCGCTGACCGACTCGACCGTGCTGGCCGAGGACAAGCTCTTCGCCACGCTCGACCCCACCTCGCGGCGGCTCAAGTTTCCCCGCGATCGCGAGGTGATCATCACCGACACGGTCGGCTTCATCCGCGATCTGCCCAAGGATCTGGTGGCCGCCTTCCGCGCCACGTTGGAAGAGCTGGAAGAGGCCGACTTGCTGCTGCACGTGGTGGACGCCAGCGACCCGCGCCATGAAGAGCAGGCAGCGGCGGTCGAGCGCATCCTCGGCACGCTTGACGTCGAGGGAACGCCAAGACTTCTGGTTTTGAACAAGTTGGACCGGGCGCCCGAGCAGGCGGAGACCCTGGCGCTGGCCCACGACGGGGTCGCCGTGTCGGCCGTCACGCGGGCAGGCTTCCCGCAGCTGCTGGAGAAGTGCGAGAAGATCCTCTGGCAACGAGGGAAAGTGCTGCCGCCGGGAGAGACGCCGGTGTTCGAGCGCCCCCGGCGTTAACTAAATTGGCGGTTCGAACGTCTGTAAGACATGAACCAAGGCCACGATGAAGTGCCTGACTGCTCGGCTGAGGGGCGTCCGACCTCAATCGGAGTGGCGCGAGCGCGCCCAGGCAGCATCTTTACCTACGGAGGAATCACCATGAAACGTTTCGCAACCCTCGCAGCGCTGGTCACCATTGCAGCAGCGAGCACGGCCGGAGCGCAGCAGCCGCCGCCCCCGCCGCCGGATCAGCAGTACGCACCACCACCGCAGCAGTACGCGCCACCGCCAGCGCAGGGCCAGCAGCAGTACGCGCCGCCGCCGCCGCAGGGCCAGCAGTACGCGCCGCAGGATCAGGGACAGCCGCAGCAGGAGGAGATGGCTCCGCCGCCGCCGACCGCCGCTCCCAACGCGCCGCCCCCGCCGCCGACCGGCAGCATTCCGCCGCCCACGGCCTCCGCGCCGTTCGCGCAGCAGCCGCCCCCGCCGCCTCGCCGCGCCGGCGAGTGGACGTACACCGCCCAGTACGGCTGGCTCTGGATGCCGTATGACCGCAGCTACACCTACGTCGTCGACGGCACCGACACCGCCTCGATGTACGTCTTCTATCCGCACTACGGCTGGCGTTGGGTCAACGCGCCGTGGATCGTCGGCCTGGGCCCGACTCCGCGCTGGGGCCCGCGCGGCCCGTCGCGGTTCGTCTTCTACTCGCACCCCTGGTTCCGCAGCCGCCGCGTCTTCGTCGGCCGCCGGAACACCCGCGTCATCGTGCGAGAGCGCGGCCGCGAGCGCGAGCACCGTCACTGGTAGGGCTGACGTGGCCTGAGGGCTGACCGAGTCGATTCCGCAATCTCTAGAGCGCTCCTTCGGGGGCGCTCTTTTTTGCGTTCACCGCGTTTGCCGCCAGTCCAGAGAACGCCGCGAGGCCGGCTGGGGTGTAACCCCCCGGCGCCTGCCGATTTTGCCAGCGTGGGCATTGAACGCCTGTTGGGCGGCTACTTCGGTCCGGGCGGCAAGGGGCCGTGCGCGCGGACGACCACGATGACCTGGTCGCGGATCTTCTCGACCGCGTCGCCCATCGCCTCGCGGACCTTGTCGTAGGCCTGGACGCAGGGCGCGGTCCGGGCGCTGCCGCTGATGGTGTCGCGCCAGACGACCTGCCCCTCCTGGACCAGCGTCGCGTCGAAGACCACCTGGGCGTGATCGTTGCCGCCGTTGAAGAGCGAGGCTTGCGGCGTGTTCACGTCAGGGATGTCGGGGCCGCCCTGCCGGAACGGATGGTCGGTGCGGCGGGGCGAGACGTTCTCGGGCCCCATGGTCGCCTCGCGCAGCGCCAGCTTCAGGACCCACGGCCCGCGATCGGAGTTGTCGACCTTGGCGCCGGTGTTGCTGAAAGAGACGACCAGAAGCTTGTGCGCCCGCTGCGACATGTCCTCGATGACCATGCCGCAGCCGATGCCGGGCGTGTCGCGCGCGTCGGCCGGC
>DATBAA010000417.1:0-7900 GCA_036271755.1 Myxococcales bacterium
TCTTGCTGCTTGCAGCGTAGACCACACCACGGACCCAGGTTCGCCCTATTCACTGACCCTGGTGGGCGACGTGAACCTGGTGCTCCATCCGCTGGAGCAGCGAACGCTTCAAGTCATGCTGACGCAGCTGGAGGAGGGTCCGGCCGCCAACGCGCAAATCCACTTCGAGCTGCAAGGCGACGGCACCTCCGGCAGCTCCATCGACGCGACGGACGTCATCACCGGGGCCGACGGCATCGCCAGCGTGACCTTCATCGCCGGTCCGTCGGACAACCATCCCACGCTCAAGCTGGTGACGAGCGCGGCGCAGCTCGGCGCCGAGCCGGTCGCGTTCGGGCTCACGGTCATTCCCGTTCACCGTCTGCTGCAGATCATCGGCTCGGCCACCACCAGACCCAAAGCAGACGGATCGAGCGCGTCCGTCGCGTTGGCGGCGTCCGCGACCGCCGCGCTCAGGGTCCGCGAAATCGACGCCGATACCGGCGCCGCCATCACCGGAGACGTCATCGAATTCACGCTCCCGCCAGCCGCCAAATCGCACTGGAGCGCAGCGAGCACGAGCACCGTCTCGACGGCGACCGGCGCCGGCGGAGAGGCCCAGGCCCTGCTTCTCACCACCAGCGCTGCAGAGGCACCGTTCTCGGCGCAGGCCGTCTCTGCCAGCGGGGGCGCAGCCGCGACCTTTGCCATCACCATTGCGTCGGCCCAGACAGGAGGGACCTGCACGACGAATCAGGAGTGCGACATCGGCGAAGCCTGCGGCGGCAGCCCAGCTGCCTGTCAGCCCATCGCCGATGGGTCGGGCTGCGACGGCGATCAATCGTGTCCAGCGGGCTACAGCTGTGCCGGCGGCGTCTGCCAACCACCGGCGGGAAGCCAATGCGACGCGGCCGCCGCCTCCTCCTGCACGAGCGGCTTCTGCTGCGACGGCCTGCAGTGCATCGCCGACTGCTCAGCGACCTGCGCCGCCGGCAGCCACTGCGTCGCGGGCGACAGCTGCGGCCAGGGCTCATGCGTGAGCGACTCCACCGCTCCCGATGTGACCGGCCTCTGGACGACGAAGCACGACTTCGACATCTCGGCCACGCTGCCGTTCCTCACCCGCGCCGTCTTCGCGGAGCTGCGCTTGCTCGATCAAGCCGTCCTCGGCAAGCTGACCTTTCCAGGACTGCCCGGCATCGTGCAGGAGATCATCAACACCTTCATCTCTTCGCTCTTGCAGCACTACCTCCCTGGCTGGCTGCAGCTGCTGATCAACGCCGGCGACGACCTGGGCGCCATCCTCTCCAACCTGCGCGCTGAAGGCTCGATGCGGCTCGTGCCCAACAGTGACCACACCCATCTCAAAGGAACCGAGACGTGGACCAGCCTCGTCTTCTACTGGCTGCCTCTTTGCGGCGGAGACATCCAGGGCGACCCCCTGCATCCGCCGGACTGCGCGCGCCTCGACATTGCCACCAGCGACTCGCTCGACTTCGGCGGCAGCGGCCAGTGCAAAGGGCAAGCGCTTCCGGCCATCACCGCGCAGATCCAGCCCTTCACCGCGACCGTCTCCGGCAGCCAGCTGCAAGTGGACGAACGCTTCGTGAAGCTGGAGATGGGCAAGATCGTGCTGGTGCTGGTCGACTACCTCACCGCCATCATCTCGGCCGGCCAGTACCACTGCATCGACGAGGCGACGGACTGCAGCTCCGCCAACGGCTGCATCGTGGACTGCCCGGGCCTGGCCAGCGACATCTCCGCCGCGACGAACGGCATCGTTCCAGCGCAACGGCTGGAGCCGCTCTGCGGCGAAGCCGTCGCCGAGGTGGGCCAGGCGGTCAGCGCGGGGTTGGCCAGCCTGTGGAGCCCCACGGTCGACACCCTCCAATTCAGCGGCCACGCCACCATTCAGGTGGACGCTGCGGGCTCGAGCTGCGACGACACCAGCAGCGCTGCTTGTGCAATTCAGCTCGGGAACGACGACTGGGACGGGGTTCCCTTGCGCGATCGCGACGGCGCCTGGGACGGGACGCTCTTCTCTGTCAAGAACCTTCCGGGGTCTTGGCAGGCCACCCGGCCAGAATAAACGAGCACTCGACCGTTGCGCCGTTCGATCGTTCAGGTAGAGTAGTCGGCAACTGCCTCGGAGGGCGTCGCTAGATGCGCCGAATTTTTGCAGCGCTGGTCCTCGTCCTCTGTTCTTCCGCCGCCGCCAAGGCTGGCGAAGGCGTCTACCTGACCATCGAGGGAGGGTACGGCAGCTACGACACAGATGACTTCCGCGCCCGCCTCGACAGGCAGCACCTCGGCAACGACCCGGTCACGGGGATCAGCAATACATCGCTCCTGATCGACCACCAGATGCCGTCGGGCGGCACCTTCGGTCTGCGGCTCGGCTACAACATCGCGGGCTACGTGGCATTCGAGGGCAACATCGTCGTGCGCCCGTACGACCTGTTCAAGGACACGCGCGGCGGCGCCGGCATCGCGGGCCTCACCGCCCGCTGGTTCCCGCTGCAGGGCTTCCTTCGTCCCGGACGTCCGTTCGACATCTCGCTCAACGCAGGCATGGACTACGTGCTCTCGGGCGGCAACGGCGTCGACGGCCCCATCACTGGCGCCGCGCCGGGCACTACAGCCGCTACGTCCACCAAGCTCGCCAACACCGGCCGCGGTTTCGACGGCGTCGCGGTCGAGTTGGGCGCCACCGCCGAGCTCTACCTGACCAAGGGCATCAGCATCGGCGTCACGCCGCGCATGTACATCATCGATCCCATCCGCTACTTCACCGACTTCGACAATCGCAACAGCGGCGGCGCCATTCCGCTGGGCGGGTCGGGCAACATCAAGTTCTACAGCGTCACCCTGGCGCTCAGCTTTCACTTCGCGCCGGCGCCCGACTAGCTTCGCGGGTCAGGCGGCCTATTTCGCTGGTCCGCCCGGCGTCGGCTGCGCTGCTTCGGCGGGGTCGAAGAGATCGTCCGCGCGCAGGAGAAGCTCCCTGGCCAGCGCGGAGACGGCCGGGTCATCCGATTCGATGGCGGTGTGCAGCTCGTTTTCGAAGAGAGCGCGATCTTGCGACTTCACCGCGACCGTGCGGGCGAGGAGCAGATGGTTTCGCGGCTCCCGCGGCGCGAGCCGAATGGCGGTGTCGAAGTGGGCGCGAGCCTCGCGCAGGTTGCCGCCAGCATAGCTGGGTAGCGCCGCCAGAAGAGCTCCGAGCTCGCGCTCCGCGCCGGCGCCGTCGAGTTGGGGCGAGAGCCCGGAGACGCGGGTCAGCGCGCCCATCAGCTGGGTGCGGCGATCGATGAGGAGCGAAAAGCCCTGCATGCGGGCCCAGGCGCTGGTGCAAACCGCCTCCAGGTAGAGAGCCTCCGCCCCCGTCTGCTCGATTTGTACAAATTGCACGACCTGGCCCGTCGCCTGCGGAAACAGGGCTGCCCACGATCGGTGACCCTCGGCGGCGCAGGCTTCCGCATCGGCCACCTCGGCGCGCGACACCTCGTGCGCGGTTTGTACAGATCGCTCCAACCGCTCCCGCCTCGCCCGCGCCGCGGACAAGAGCACCGAGGCCGGACTCGCGCTCTCCAGCGCGGCCTGCTCCCAGAGTGAAATGGAGCGGTCCAGCGCGCTGGGATCCGAGGCGCGCCGATCCCAAGCAGCCTGGGCCTCATCGGCAAGCGAAGGCGCCGCTACTCCAGCGTCCGCCGGTCCCGCCTCCGGCACAAAGACGGCTGCGACAGGCGCCGGCGCCGGCACCGACTTGCAGGCCGCGGCCATTGCCAGCGCCGCGGCGACGAGCACGCGCTTCACCGCTTGCGCGCGGGCTTTCCTGGAAGCGGCGGCAAAGTCTTGCGCGAGGATGGCGGAACCGCGGGCGGCGGATTCTGCAGCGCGAAGAGCAGCCCGCCTCCGTCGCCGCCGCCGATCGCCGGCGATTCGTACAATTCGCACGTCGCCGACCCGCGCAACACCAACTCGCCCTTCTGATTCTCAGCCCAGAGCTCGACGTCGGCGTAGCAGCCGCCGCCCTCTTTCCGCAGCTCGGCGATACGCCCGCGGCAGGTCAGCTCGTCGTTGGGCCACACGATCTTGACGAAGCGCGCCGAAAGCTTTCGTACATGTCCGCGCCGCAGCCACGCCGAGAGCAGCTGGCCGATGAACGACATCGGCAGCATGCCCGGCGCGAAGAGCCCGGGAAACCCGACCTGGTGCGCATACGGCTCGTCGAGGTGCAGGCGGTTGAAGTCGCCGGACGACGCCGCATAACGTACGATTTGTACGCGATCGATGGGCGGCTTGGTCAGCGGCGGCAGGTCGTCGCCCACGCGCAGCTCGCTCCAGTAGAAGCTGCGAGCCAGGCTCTGCTTGGGCTGCTGCACCTGCTTCGGCGCCGTCAGCGCCGGCATGTGTCGCGGCGGAGACGGCTCGGTCCGCTTCTGCGGCGCGGGTAGAGGTGTGGCCTTCTTGGCGGGGGGCAACGGCTTCTTGGCTACTTTGGCAGTCGGGAACTTGGTCACTTTAGCCAGCTTCTTCGGTGCCGCCTTGGCGACGGGCTTGTTGTTGGTTGGCCGCGGCATCTTTTTGGCTGCGCTCCGGCTAGTCATGCAGCTCCCCCTGCGCGTGCTTCGGGGCCATGCGGACCACCCAGAGCTGGCGCGAGCGATAGACGAGCTCTCCGGAATCGTCGCGGCCCTCGTCCTCGATGATGACGACATCGGTCGGGCCGCTGGGCGTGGCGCGCTGCTCGATGCCCACCACCTTGCTGCGCACGGTGAGCTTGTCGCCCGCGACGATGGGCCGGGCGTACTCGAACGCCTGCTCGGCCTGCAGCAGATGCTTTCCGGGCGAGAGCATCAGCCCTTCGCGCAGGTCGCTGCCCGCGCGGAGCGTGGTGGGAAACGTCGGCGGAGCGACCACGCTGCGGTAGCCGGCGGCGCGGGCGGCGGCCTCCTCGAAGTAGATCGGATTCGTCTCCCCGATCGCCTCGGCGAAGCGCCGGATGGCGCCCTTCTCCACCTCGTTGATGCCGGGCTTCGATTCCCGGCCCGCTGCTGTACGATCCACGATGCCTTGCTCCTTATCTGCCCGCGGGCAGATCGAGAACGCTGATGAGGCCGGGCTCCGACCCGTGGACGAGCGGCGCGGCATGGACCACCGTCCACGCGGTCGCCTTGTCCCCCGGAGTTCCGCCCGGAATCAAAACCTTGATGCCCGGCTCGCCGACCAGCTCGATCTCGTCTCGAGGCTGCGGAGCCCCCAAGGCGATGGTCAGGTCGAGGTTCGCGACTTCCTTGCCCTCATGGAAGGCGCGCGCCACCTGCTTCAAGCCGACGATGCCACCGCGCGGAACGCGAAAGCCGTCGCCCTGCATGTCTTCGTCCGCCTCGACGGGGTCGATGGACTCATCCACCTCGTCCACCTCGAGCCCGACGCCCAGGGCCGCCAGCGCCGCCGACTCCATCAGCCCGACGTGGCCCAGCTGGCCCTCGTCGACGCCCTGGTCGAACTCTTCCTCGTTGAGGCCGGCGCCGGTCTTCCGCTGCAGCTGCACGCGCCGCGTACGCGAGTCGACCACGCGAATGACGTTCACGCGCTCGACGCGGCCGCAGACCGCTCCCAGCGTGGCAGGCAGCCGATCCATCACGAAGCCCGGATTCACGCCGGTGCCCAGCAGGGAAAGTTTCCGCTTCTGGGCCAGCTTGTCGAGCCGCTCGGCGATCTCGGGGTGGCGCAGCCAGGGATACGAGAGCTCTTCGCAAGTGCTGACGATGCAGAGGCCGGCGGTCAGCGCCTGCGCGAGCTCGCCTTCAATCTGATCGAGCCGGCTGCCGGTGGCGTGCAGCAGAACGCCGCCCTGCGCCTTGCGCAACTCGGCGACGGCGTCCGACCCGATGATGACGCCGGGGGCCGGCATGTCGAGAATGTCCGAGAGCTTGCGGCCCAGACGCGACGGGTCGAGGTCGATGGCCGCGACAATCTCCAGCTCGGCCTTCTGCAAGGCGCAGCGGGCGATACCGCGGCCGATGGCTCCGAGGCCCATCAGTGCGACCTTGATCGGCAAGACGCGGGCCCTCCCTCGCACAGTGCACAGTTTGTACAAACCTGCGCCCAGTCGTCATATAGCCCGATGCCGAGAGCCCCCACAAGGAAAAGCCGGTCGCTGGCTTAGCCCTGAGAGTCTCTCAGGTGAGCTCCGGAACCACGCCGCTCAAGGCGCTTTGTACAAACGCAAAATGCCGTCAACAGGCCAATTTCGCGCCAGTCCGCCACCTGATGCGTCGATTGCCGCAAAGCGTTACACCTCAGACGGGCCGCCTGCCTGCCTGGCTGTTCAGCTCTTGGGCTTGGCTCCGTACGATTCGAGCACCGTCGCCACGTTCGGATCCATCCAGTTGCGCGGCCCGATGAACTTGAGCCGGACGTGCCCTTCCCGATCGACCAAATAGCTCTCGGGAAATTTGCTGGTCCCCCAGTGCCGTGAAACCAGCGCGCCCTCGTCCAGAGCCACCCGGAACGGCTCCTGCTTGGCGAGGAACTTCTCCACCGGCTGCCACCCTTCGTCGACGCTGACCGTCAGAACCTCGAAGCTCGCCGGATCGAACGACTGCGCCAGCTTCGTCAGGCTGGGCATCTCCTCCCGGCAGGGCGGGCACCAGGTCGCCCAGAAATTCACCAGCACGAGCTTGCCCTTGAGCGCGGAGAGCTCGACCTGTCCGCCGCCCCGTGCGGGGAGCTGCAGCGCCTCGGCCGGCCGGTCCATCTCGTCGGCGTCGATGGACGACCGCGCCCGGTCGATGCGCCCGCCGAAGTGCTGGATGCCCTTCGAGGCGCCGATGGCGACCGCCGAAACCAGCGCGAACGCGACGAACGCTTCCTTGAGCCAGCGCGGCACGACCCAGGTGCGCTTCTCATTGATGGGGATGCCTGAGTACGCCTTGCTCATGACAGCTTTTCCTTCAGCGCTTCGGGATCGACGCGGTGCTTGAACGCGCGCCGGCCGTCGATCTCGACGACTGGGATGTCGAATTTGTACAAATCAAACAGCTCCGCGTCGAGCCCGATGTCGATCTCGCGGAATTCAAAGTCGATCTGCCGCTTCACCGACAGGATGGCCGCCTTGGCGTAGTCACAGAGGTGGCAACCCGGCTTTTTGTACAAAACGACCTGACGCAACTCAGGCTCGCTTCTTGTGCCGCCGCACGTGCCGCACCCGGGCTGCCGGCGGCTGCCCGAGCGGACCGCCGACCAGGTACGCCTTGAGCGCCTCGCGCGCGATGAACGGCGCGTGGATGCGCCACTTGAGGCCGTTCACGACCACCACCGCGACCGCGATCTTCGGATCGTCCGCCGGCGCGAAGCCGACAAACCACGAGTAATCCTTGAACGGTTTCTGATGGTTGGAGAGCGAGCCCGTCTTCCCCGCCACCGCGATGTCGCCCAGGATGTGCCGGTGACCCTCGCGGAACGAGCCGCTGGCCGTTCCCTCGCTGACGGTGAGCTTCATCATGTCGCGCAGCGTCCTGGCCGTCTCCGGATTCAAGAGGCGCAACGACGCCGTGGGCGGAACGTCCGCGCCATCCACATCGTCGATGAGCGAAGGCTCCTCCGCGAGTCCGCCGTTGCCGACCGCGGCCGCGATCAACGCGGCGTGCATGGGCGAGAGCTTGACCTGCCCGAAGCCGGCCGCGCTCTTGGCGAAGTCGAGGCCGGTGTCGGGGATCATCGCCGTGGACTGGTCCATCGGCTGGTCGAAGATGGGCCGGTTGAAGAGGAACCGCTCCGCCTCCTTGCGCAGATCGTCTCCGTCCAGGTGCTTGGCCGCCATCTTGGCGAAGACGACGTTGGCGCTCTTGGCCAGGGCCATGCTCAGCGACAGGCAGCGGCGATCGAGGCCCGGCTTGTCCTGCAGCAGCTT
>DATBAA010000418.1:0-1791 GCA_036271755.1 Myxococcales bacterium
CGCCCAGGGCCTGATCGCGCACGCCCTCCGGGTCGGTGCGATCGGTGCGGCGCTCGTGGAACGCGCCGTAGACGCCTTTGACGAAGACCTGGCCCGCGCTCCAGACCATCTCGAAGCCCTGGTTGTGATCGTTCACCAGCCGCAGCGAGAAGTCGTCCGCCGCCTGCGTCAGCGTGGTCTCTTCCGCCAGCGACACCTCCGCGCCGCCGTCGGGCAGGCCCGGTCCGCGGAACCAGGCGAACTGCACCCGCTGCTGCGCCTTGTGCGGGCCCAGCCGCTGCGCGATCTCCCACTGCGGCATGTGCAGGACGCGCCCGGCCACCTTGGCGTCGCTCTCCAGCGCTTTCGCGTCCAACGCCTCCTTGGACTGCGCGCTCACGTTGGCTGGAGGCTCGGGCGAGAAGATGCGCGCCTTGGCCGCGTCGTCCCCGCCGCGCTTGCAGGCAAACACGGCACACAGCAGAACTGGCGTCAGGCGGCGCATGAGCGAACGCAACTTAGTCGCGCCCGGCCCCCACGCAAGCCCAAACTCACCCCCAGAGGGCGCGGGCGATGATGATGCTGGCGACGAGGCCGGTGGCGTCGGTGAGGAGGCCCGCGACAAGAGCGTGGCGGTACTTCACGATGCCCACCGACCCGCAGTAGACGCTGAGCACATAGAAGGTGGTCTCGCTGCTGCCGACGACGATGGAGGCGAGCCGTCCCGCGTAGGAGTCGGGCCCCGAGCGGGTGAAGAGATCTCCCAGGAGGCCGTTCGCGCCAGAGCCCGAGAAGGGCCGGATGAGCGCGATGGGCAGCACCTCGGGCGGAAGACCCAGCGGCGTCAGCACCGGCGAGAGCACGCGCGCCAACGCGTCCATGCCGCCCGCCTCGCGGAACGCGCCCATGGCCGCGAGAATGGCCACCAGATAGGGAATGACCCGCAGCGCGACGTTGAAGCCCTCGCGCGCGCCCTCGATGAAGGCCGCGTACACCTTCACGCCCTTGAAGTAGCCGTAGACCGGAATGCCCACCAGCAGCAGCAGCAGTAGCCCGCCGGAGAGGATGTCGAAGGTCTGCTTCATTTCCAGACCCTCTGCAGCAGCTTGGCCGAGGTGATGCCGACCGCCAGCGCGCAGACGCCGGTGATGAGCCCCGGCAAGATGATCTCCTCCGGGTTGGCCGAGTGCGAGGCGATGCGGTAGCCGATCACCGCCGCGGGAAAGAGCTGGATGCTGCCGGTGTTGATGACCAGGAAGAGCACCTCGGCGTTGCTGGCCGTGCCGGGCGTGGGGTTGAGCTTCTCCAGCTCCTCCAGGGCCTTGATGCCGAACGGGGTGGCGGCGTTGGTCAGCCCCAGCATGTTGGCCACCACATTGAGGAGCATGGCGCTGATGGCGGGGTGATCGGCGGGCACTTCGGGGAAGAGCCTGCGGAAAAGGGGCCGGACCAGCTTCGCCAGCACGGCCACGAGGCCGGCCTGCTCGGCGATCTTGAGCAGCCCCAGCCAAAGCGACCAGACCCCGACGAGGCCGATGGCGATGACCACCGCGTTGGAGGCCCCGGCGAAGGCGCCCTGGGCCACCGCCTTGACGTCGTGTTTGACGAGGCCAGCGACCCCGGCGGCGACCAGCAGCAGGACGAAGACGAGGTTCATGCGCCTCCATTGAGGCCGGGCGCGGGTCGAACGCAAACATTTTACGCCGCGCAACTGCCTTGACCCTGCGTGGACGCACGTGCTACTCGCGCCGCCTCCTCTCATAAGGACGACGGCATGCTCCGCTCGCTCAGTCTCGCCGCCGCTCTCACTCT
>DATBAA010000419.1:0-4338 GCA_036271755.1 Myxococcales bacterium
CCATGGGCCGCGCATCCTAGTCGACCCTTGGCAGAACTTCAGCAATGCTCGGGGCGTTTAGTGCATCAGCCGGACTTGCGAGTTGGCGACGCGTTCGGCGAGGTACTTGTCGATGACGTGCCGGTACTCCGCGAGGTCGCGGCAGCCCTGCATCAGCCACTCGCCGCCGATGACCAGCGCGGGGACGCCGCGGATGCCCAGCGCCTCGGCCTCCTCGATGGCCTGCACCACCTGCAGCTCCAGGCGCGGATCGTCGAGCTTGTCCAAGAAGCGCGAGACGTCGAGGCCGACCTGCGAGGCCAGCTCCACCTGCACGTCGCGCCGGGCGATGTTGATGCCGTCGTGAAAAGCCGCGCGGCGCATGGCCACCAAAAGCTCGCGCTGCAGACCGGGACCCTGCGGCAGCGCCGCCTCGAGCGCGGCCAGCGCGGGAATGGAGCTCGCCGGCGGATCGCGGCCCGTCCAGAGATCGGGTTTCACCAGGAGACCCTCGGGCTCCTTGGCGACCCGGCGGAAGTGGCGCGCCAGCACCGCGCGCTGCTTCTTGTCGGGGATCTGCAGGTCCGGACGCAGCGGATACGGACGCAGCGAGAAGCGCACCAGCGGGCCGTACTCGTCGCGCAGGTAGTCGAAGCGCGCGTCCGCGACGTAGCACCAGGAGCACAACACGTCGTGGTAGAGCACCAGCTCCAGAGGCTCTTCGAGAGGTCTGCGCTGGACGACTACGTCCTGAAACGGGCGAATCGCCATGAAGCCAGTGTGAACGAAGGGCGCCGCGCCGGGCAAGAGATAAAGATCTGCTCAGCGAATCTCGAAAAGAAACGATTGCTTCACTCTCGCGGCCGTCCGCTTGCCGCCCTGGCGGGCAGGGACGAAGAGGCAGCCGTGCAGCCAATCGGTCACCGCATGGGCCAGGATTGACGGCGCGCCAGGGACCAGCATCACGTCCGCCACGGCGCCGTCGCTGTCCACCAGGTAGCTGGCGGTCACTTTGCCCGTCAGCTCATGATCGACGGCAAAGTCCGGCATGCGCGGCTGGCCCGGCACGCAGAAGTCTCCCGGACGGGGCGGCGTGATGGGGTCCACCCACACGTCCATCTCCAGCCACTGCTCGACTTTGGGCGGCGGCGGTGGCGCGCCGGGCGGCGGCATGCCTTCGATGGTCATGGTCACGCCGTTGCCCTCGTCGATGATCTCGCGCTCGGCCACGTGCAGCTCGACAGGAATCGACCCGTGCCGCGAGACGTGGACGGTAGCGGGCGCCCGGCCGCTCACCAGCTGGGGAGCCGTCGCGATGGCCACCCGCGGCATGCGATAGAAGCCGACGGAGATCGAGGCGGAGGCAGGCGGCGGCGGCCGGAAGACGCCGGGCGCCCTCCACGGCCAGAAGGTCAGGAGCGCCAGGTGCAAGCCCAGCGCGACCGCGATCGCGGTGAGCCGTTCAAGCGGAGAAGGACCTGTCCGGGGCCCGATCATCGCTTGCCTTTTGAACGCGAGAGCTTGGAAAAGGATCTTTGATCAAAGGCCCATCGCGCGTCGAGTCCCCTCGGCCTTGCGCGCCGCCTCGGCGATGATCTCGCTGGCGATGTCCAGCCCGGTGGCCTTCTCCAAGCCTTCGAATCCAGGGCTTGAATTCAATTCCAGGACGGTTGGACCGGCCTTCGACTCGAGCAGATCGACGCCCGCGACGTCGAGGCCCAGCACCTGCGCGGCGCGGACGGCGGCCTCGGCGTAGTCGCGCGGCAGCTCCACTGCCGTGCCCGCCCCGCCGCGGTGGAGATTGCTGCGAAAGTCGCCGCGCTTGGCCTCGCGGCGCATGGCCCCGACCACGCGCTCACCCACCACCAGCGCGCGCAGGTCTCGTCCTTTCGACTCGGCGATGAACTCCTGCAGCAGGATCTCCTGGCCCAGGTCCCAGAGCGTGCCGAGGATGCTGGTCACCTCCGCCTCGCTGTGCGCGATCATCACGCCCACGCCTTGCGTGCCCTGGAGAAGCTTCAGGATGGCGGGCAGGCCGCCCACCTGCGCCACCAGCTCTTTCACGTCTCCTCCGCCGCGGGCC
The DNA here is from genome assembly GCA_036271755.1 of Myxococcales bacterium. Classification (GTDB taxonomy): domain Bacteria; phylum Myxococcota; class Myxococcia; order Myxococcales; family 40CM-4-68-19; genus 40CM-4-68-19. Next base: position 2,063 of record DATBAA010000419.1, read on the forward strand.
AGCACCGTTCGCGGAATGCGCACGCCGGCCGTGGCCAGCTGCTGCAGCGCCGCCAGCTTGTCGCGGCTCTTGGCAATGGACGACGAGCCGTTCACCATCGGCACGCCCAGGGCCTCCAGCTGCCGCACCACCGACAGCCCCGCCGAAGTCACGCTGGCGCCGATGCGCGGCAGCGCCACCGAGAGCTGCTTGAGCTCGCGGCCCTTGTAGAAGAGCCGCGGGTTTCCCGCTTCGAGGTGCAGGTTGCAGCGCAGCACGTCGATGATGCGGGTGCCGAAGCCCTGCTTCTTGGCGGCCTCGAGCAGCCGCCGCGTGGAGTAGAGCGACTTCTTGCGCGAGAGCACCGCCAGGACGCGCTTGCGAACGCGCTTCATGCCGCGGGCTTCGGGGCGAGCAGGCGTTCGAGCAGCTCCTGCAGCTCTTCCAGCTCGAAGGGCTTGCGCAGCGCCGCGTCGGCCTCGAGCTTGCGGCCCTTCTCGCGCGCGTCGCGGTCGGCGGAGAAGATCACCAGCGGCACGCCCTCCGCCACCTTCTCCGAGCGGATGCGGCCGATGAGCGTCCAGCCGTCCATCACCGGCATCATCAGATCGATCAGCATCAGGTCGGGCCGGCTGTCCCGCGCCAGCTCCAGCGCGGTCGCGCCGTCGCGCGCCTCATCCACCGCGTAGCCCCACTCGCGCAGCAGCTGGCCGGTGGCTTCGAGGATCTCCGGATCGTCGTCGACGAGCAGGACCCGCCCACGGCTCCGCGCGTCGCGGCCGGCGAGCGGCAGCCGGAAGGTGAAGGTGGAGCCCTTGCCGACTTCGCTCTGCACTTCGAAGCTGCCGCCGTGGCGCTGGATGATCTCCTGGCTGACGTAGAGGCCGATGCCCAGGCCGCCAAAGTTGCGCGAGCTGGCGTTGCCGGCGCGGAAAAAGCGCTGGAAGAGCCGGGCCTGCTCCTCCGGCGGCACGCCGATGCCGGGGTCCTTCACCGAGAGCAGCACCTCCTTGCCGCTGACGGAGACGCGCACCTCGATCACGCCGCCGGCCGGGCTGTACTTGATGGCGTTTTGCAACAGGTTCACCAGCACCTGCTCCAGGCGCGGCCGATCGGCCATCACCATCGCCTCCGAGCCCGAGCGGTGGAAGATCAGCTCGTGCAGGCGGGCTTGCGGGCGGAAATCGGCCACCACCTGCGCCGCCAATTCGTCCAGCGAGACGCGCGCCAGGAAGGGCTGCGCGCGCCTCGACTCCATCCGCGAGACGTCGAGCAGGTCTTCGACCAGCTTCGAGAGCCGCGCCACCTGCCGCCGCGCCTTCGAGAGCATCTCCTCTTCGATGGGCAGCTTCTGCGCCGCCCGCCGCTCCATGCTCTGCAGGTACATCGAGAGCGGCGTCAGCGGCGTGCGCAATTCGTGAGCGGCGACGGTCAGGAAGTCGTGGCGCTGCCGGTCCAGCGCGCGGGCATCGCTCATGTCGATGTAGCTGAAGATGCGGCCCACGTAGGTGCCGTCCGCGCCCAGCACCGGCGCGGTCGCGCGCAGCAGCGTGCGCTTCTTGGGGAAGACCACCTCGATCTCCTCTTCGCCGCGCAGCGCACGGTCGGCGAAGATGGACCGCACCTTGTCCAAGGCCGGCTCGCGCGGGGCGTCGAAGCAGGCGGCGAGGTGGCGGCCGATGACGTCGTACGGCTGGCCCTGCATCTGGTCCCAGTCGCCGCCGAAGAGCTCGTTCATCTTCCGCGAGGCGACCCGCAGCCGGCCCTCCACGTCGAAGAGCACGATGCCGTTCGGGCCCGCATCCAGCACGGCGGTCAGCTCGGCGGCGCGCGATTCCGACTCCTGCCTCAATTCTCGTTGCTGGTCACGCTCGTGCGCGATCTCGCCCACCAGCCGCGCGTTGCGCACCGCCAGCGCCGCACGCCCCGCCAGCGAAAACGCGAAGTCCGCGTCGCCGGCCGTGTAGCGCCGCCCGCCGTCCTTGATAGTGACCAGCACCAAGACGCCCAGGGGCTTTGCGCCGTCGAACATGGGCGCGACGATGACCGAGGTCATGCCCACCTCGAGATAGAGCTTCGCCACCTCTTCGTTGGCCGCTCCGGTTCGCAGCAGCTGCTCGGTGATCTGCTCGAAGACCATGGTTCGCCGCTGCACCAGCGAGTTCGTCTCCGGCCGCGCGTCCCAGCGCTGCGGGGGCACCAGCGTTTCGAACCTCTTGGTCAATTCCCGCTGTTTTGGATCTGGGTGCCAGGCGAAGACCGTCTTGTGCGTCTGGTCCGGCTGCACCAGCTGGACG
>DATBAA010000420.1:0-6624 GCA_036271755.1 Myxococcales bacterium
TCCAGGTGGTCAAGCGCCGGCCGCTGGCCGGATCCATCAGCTGCAGGAAGGGCCCGTAGCGCTTCCAGAGCACGACGAAGTGGGTGCTGCCGCTGGGCAGCTTGGTCACCACGATGGAGGGAAACGAATTGCCCTTCTTCGCGAAGACGTGGTCGACGGGAATCACCGACTGCTCGGCGAAGACGCCGAACTGCTGGGCAATCTCCTCCATGTTGTCGATGGAGGTGCCGTCGATGTCCGTCTGGCACGCCTCGCGCAGGCGCGGATAGCTGACGTCGACGCCAAACCCGCCCAGCGCGCTCTTGAGGCAAGCCGGGCCGCAGTCCAATGCCGAGGTCTGCACCACCTCGGGGACTACCTGGCGCAGCGCTGCGGGCACGGCCGTCATGCCCGCGTTCCTACCCTACTTCCCACTTCAATTCACGCTGCCATTGATGCCGCGGGGAGCCAGATGCGCATCCCCGCGGCTGGCGTTTCACGGCGTCGGGTCCGGCTGGCCGTGAATCGCGCTTGGTTTCAAGCCCGCCTTCCGTCCAGGAATGGAGACCATCCTGCGTCTGCGGGTCAGCGGGCGGAGCCACCGTTGCCGATGCGGGTGGCGGCCGTCGCGCTGGCCCGGGTCTTCATCCCCTCTGGGCTTGATTTGAAAGCGGGGGATGGCGACTAGCGGGCGCAGGTGACGCCGGCGCGAATCTTGGACTTGATCTTCATTGGCTTCACCTCCTTGCTGGCCCTCTCGCTCGGACCGACCGAACGATCGCGGTCTATACCCAACTCACTCGCGGGGTCCAGCAGGAAGTCATTGAAAATCTAATCAGGTATTTTTTACAGCGCGTCCCGCCCGGCTCCTCGATCGCCGGGCGGGCGGAGGCTGATTATTCAGCCCCAAGGTACTCAAACAAAGCCCTGCTGATTCCATGCCCGGCTCAAGGCAGGCAGATGGCGTTGCCGAAGAAGAAGTCGTAGCCGGAGGCGACGCCGGCAGAGAGGCCCTGCGGCTCGCCTTCTCCCCCGATGGTCCAGGCATTGGTCCCCGACGCGCCCAGGATGGAGCAGGAGGTGGCGAACGCCTTGAGCGGCAGCAGCACCTCGCCGTCCAGCTGGCCCTGGCTGGGGGCTTGCGCGAGGCTCACGGTCATGGCGGGCAGCGCCGGCATCATCGCCGGGGTGATGGTGTTGTTGGAGTTGAAGGTGATGCCAAACTCCTGCTGCTGCGAGCCGCTGAGGGTGAAGCCGAAGCCCGCGGGAATGGCATTGGAGACGGTGACGGTGACCACGGTGTTGGCCGGATAGGGATTGCCCGTCTGGGCCGTGGCGAAGGTGACCGTGCCGCTGACGACGTTGCTGCCCGTGGTGGCGGGAATGGCCACCGCCTGCCCCTGCTGCGAGGGCAGGCTGATGGTGAACGTGCCGACGGCGTTGACCGCCGCCACGCTGACGAAGAACGTCGCCGAGTGGCCGGCGTTGTCGGAGACGGTGATCTGCGCGCTGCCGGCCGCCACGCCCTTCACCACGAACGAGGTCAGCGAGCTCTCCTGCACCGTCGCCACCGCGGTGTTGCTGCTGGCCGCGGTGAAGGCTCCCGAATAGTTGTTCTCCACCGCGATCACCGAGATGGTTCCGTTGAGCGTCAGCGAGAAGGGCGCCGCGGAGGTGGTGGCCGGCGAGAGCGTGACCACGCCTGAAGCGCCCGCCGGTTGGGCAGCCACCAGCGCCAGCGTGGCCGTCGCGCCCGGGACAACGGTGAAGGTGCCTTGCGGGCCGGTGAAGGTGAGCGTCGGGTTGGTCAGCACCGCCGTGCCGGTGACGACCCACCCAGCCGACGGATTGGCAGAGTCATACACCTCGGCTTCATAGGTTCCCGAAGGGAAGGTGGCGGTGCCGACGGTGGTGATGGAGAAGCCGGGATAAGAGCCAAACACCTCCGCCGTCGAGGTAGAGTTGGTGAGCTGCAGGAAGGCGACGGGCGTCGGCGAGGTGGTCGCGTCGCGCAGCTCGTTGGGGTTCCCGGGCGCCGCGAGAGAGGCCAGCGCCGGCAGGCCCGTGGGGGCGGTGGTGCTGATGGTGGTGCCCAGCGTCGCGCCGACGGGCGTTCCGGCCGGCAGCGTCAGCGACTCCGTATAGGTGCTGACCGCGGGCAGCGCGATGACCGTGGCGCTGCTCGAGAGCGTCACCGGCTGGGTGGCCGTGGCCGGATTGCCCGGATTGTTCGTCGTGTCGGTCGTGCCGCCGCAGGCAGCGAGCAGCAAGGCCGCGGAGAAAAAGCAGAGAGACTTCGGTCCGACGATCATCGCGACATCCTTTTCGCGGGCGCAAAGGGGCCCACCTGGTCAGGCGAAAAGGCGCGACGAAGCGTGTCAGAGAGGAAAACCGCGGGGAGCGGCCGCATCCCCGCGGCAGAGTACGTTCACGGCGTCGGGTCCGACTGGCCGTGATCATGGTTGACTAGCGGAGGCAGAGATTACCGGCGCGGATCTTGGTCTTGATCTTCATTTGTTGTTCACCTCCTTTCCTTCACTGCAGAGTGAGTGAGTTGTTCCGGCAGGTGACGGTGGTCGCGTCGATGCGATTTTCGGCGTCGACTCCCAACGCTTCCCGCAACGCATCGTGCAGCGACGGCAGCGCGCCCACCGAGCCGACGCGCAGCACATGGTGGAGCGCGAGCTGATTGCCCGTGAGCGCATGCTCTGGCTGTGGCCGCCCGAGCAGCACGTTGATCTTCCGCTGCACGGACGTCACCAGCCGCAGCCCGTTGCGCTCGAAGCGCCAGAAGTCCAGCAGATGTCCCGCGATCTCCCGCAGGCAGGGCGCGGCGGAGGGCTCTCCGATGGACGTGAAGAGATCGACCAGCGCTCCTTCCGCGCCGGCGCGGAGCAGCCCTGGCGGCGGCGTCAGCTCGACGGCCAGATCCTGCTCGTCCGCCGGTGAGAACCCGCGCACGCCGCGCTGGGCGTTGGCGAACATGCGCCGGGCGAAGGTCGCGGACCACTTCTGCTGCACAGGGTTGTCGACGCGGGTCAGCTTCGCAACCTCCATGTCCCGGGCGACCACTTCGCGCAGCTTGCCCAAGGTGTTCGCAGGCGCGCGCTGCAACGACCCGGCGATGCGCGCATAGGCGAGGCCCATCTGGAGCCAGATGAGGAAGGTCGCGCAGTAGAGCTGGATGCCGAGCAGGCCGTAGTCGATGGCCGCGGGAATGTCGGCCGCCCAGGGACCCAGCGCAGGCTCCGGATATGCCAGCGGCTTGCCGTTCATCAGCGTCTCCACCAGCTCCTCGATCATGTTCTGCGGACCGGCGCAGACTCCTTTGGCGGAGAGGTACTGGTCCTCGCGCTCGGCCATGCCGGTGACCGTCTGCGGCAACACCTTCGAGTCGTGCTCGAACCTCAGCTCGGGGACGTCGAGCATGTGCGCCGCCACCATGCGGACGCCGTCGGTGACGCGGAAGAGCGACGAGAGCACCGGGTCGAGCTCGCCGTTCGGCACCGGATTCTTCCGGCGCATCATCAAGAACGCCGGCAGCGCCAGGATGCCCGAGGACAAGAAGTGCACCTCGCCCAGCTTGCAGCGCCCGCCGTCGCCGAAGCTTGGATAGCGCGTCACGAGCTCGTCGCGGCAGAGCAGCACCGCGCGCAGCACCGGCGCCCAGTGCGCGAGCATGCTGCGCAGCGCGGTCATGTTCATCTGCATGTCGTCGTGGTAGCGGCTGCCGGCGTAATTGCAGGTGCGGAACTCGGTCTCGAGCTTGAGGCGCAGCCGGTCGGGGAACGAGTTGCTCTCGCCCACCTGCCGGCCCTCGCGATCGAGCGCGATGTGCGCCAGGCGGTGCACCGGGACCACGGCCTCGAGGTAGCCCGGGTCGAGCTCGCGGCCGGTGATCTCGCGCAGGACAGCAGCGGGATCGGGACTCCAGAAGCGAGGCTCTTCGACGGCGAGCCGCTTCTGCTCCTTCTCGAGAAACGCGAGGTGCAGCGCGCTGGGCGGCAGCTGGCCAATGGCCGTGCCGGACGGCTCGCGCTCGAGAATGCCCTCGCCGATGAGCGCCTCGAGCAGCCCCTGCACCCGCGGCCACTCGAGCGGCTGCGCGGTCCAGTTGGTGGCCGCGCTGGCCAGGAAGCTGTCCTGCTGAATGAGCTTCTCCGCCCAGGGAAAGAGGTCGGGCTCGTCGAAGCTGATCTCCTGCAGCCCGCAGTGCAGCACCAGCTCCTCGGGCGCCTCGGGACCCGGCCGGTAGACGGGAACGAAGCGCTTGCGGCTCTTGACGAAGAGGGTCTCGTGCGGGCCGACTTGCTCAGGTTGCATTTCAATCCTCGCGACGTGGCGTTTAATCCAATTCACCCCGAGAGGTCTACTGGTGACAATTACAACCATGACTCACGATGGCTTTGGATCCAGCCTGACGGGCTTGGACGGTGACTCTTCGATATCGCCCGCCTGCCAGCTCCGCGAGTGAGCCGCGCCGGCCGGTCTCATGAAAAATCCGCCACCACCGGATTGTGATCGCTCAGCTTGTCCCATTGCGGGCTGGAGACGATCTCACAGGTCTCGAGCCGCTTGCGCCAGGCGAGCGGCGCGAAGATGCCGTCGCAGTGATACGGCGTCGCCGGATTTCCGTTCCAGCGCAGCGTCTGGCCGAGCGTCTGCCGCGGGTGCATCGCCTGCCAGCACGCCATCAGCTTGAACTCGCGCTTGAGCCGCTGCAGCAGCTCGCGCTCGCGGTCGCTGGTCGGGACCTTGTCCGTCTGCCTGCGCATGCCGGCCGCGACGTTGAAGTCACCGCCCAGCACCACGTCCATGCCCACCGCGTGCGGCGCGATCGCATCGAGGATCTGGTGCATGGTCTTGACGTAGCTGCCGCCGCCGCCCGGGCAGTGGATGGAGAAGATCCGCAGCGGCCGTTCGGTCAGCCAATCTCTTCTCGGCAGCTTCGCGCCGCACACCCAGCCTTCGAAGCCCGTGATCTCGATGCGCTTGATGGCTCGTTCGCGCAGGAAGAGTCCAGTACCCCAGCGGCGGTCCGCGGCCTCGACCCAGGCCCCGCGCAGCTCTCCGGGCGGCGGCCGCCGGCACTCCTGTCCGAGCAGGATGTCGGGCCGCAGCGCCACCAATGACGGCCACGCATCGCGGGTAGCGCTTCCGCCGGCGCGAAAATTGTAAGTCACGATCCGCAAATCGCCCGAATGATACTACGTCACTTCGCCAGCTCTCTGACGATGCGGTTCCAGTAGCGGACCGCCTCGATGTGCTGCCGCCGATCCAGGGCCACCTTGTTGCTCAGGTCGGTCGGGCTGCCGCCAAGGATGATGGGCTTGATCTCGATGATCTCCTTGCCGAGGAAGCGGCGCGCGCCGCTCTTGCGGGTCTGCGCGCTCAAACCATCGATGAAGGAGAGAAACGTCTGCGCGACGACGATGATGTGCTTCAAATCCATGCCGATGAAGGGAACATTCACCACCTGCTGCGAATCGGAGCGCAGGTCGAACGCGTAGGCTTCGCCGCCTCCGTTGGAGCCGAAGAGCAGGAGGCCGGGCGCGTATTGCTCGACCTCGTACTCTTTGTTGAACGACAGCAGATCGTCGATGCGCCAGAGCATCAAGTACTGATTGCCGACCAGGCCCTCGCCGCCGTTGATGGTGCCGATCAAGTCTACATAGTCGGCGGGTAGATCGATGCCCAGAGCGCTTTCGACGGCTTGGATTGCCTCCGGGCCGGCTCCACGCACGCCGCTGAAGTCGACGAGTTTTGCTCTGAGCTCTGGCTTCATGATCCCCGCTACCTGCATAGCACGTCAGCTGCCGGACCATTCAAGAGCTTCCTGCGGTTGATGGCGGCGTGGACTTGTCTTAGCGTCTCCGTTTCGGTGAGGTCCATGGTGCCCGCTACGGTACGCGAGCTCGATTTGCAATTCGCGCGGCACTACCATTGCGAGGTCCTCGACGAGATTCCCAACGTCGAGGATCGCCGGCGGCACTTCTTTCCGGAGGCCGGCCGGGACGGTCTTCTGCTTCGGATGACTCCGCGCGATGCAGAGTCGTGGATTGGCACGTTCGCTTTTGGCGCGGGACGCTTCAGCCGCGTGCTCAGCCTGCCCGATCCGGAGAAGGTCTGCGTGGTCTCGCGCGGCGAAGGCTACATCGTCAGTGCGCGAGACCCTCGCGCGTGGGAAGCGCTGAGGTTCGCGCCCATCACCGATGCTCGCACGGCGCCGGCAGCGGGAGTAGTCGTCTTCGCCAACCTCACGGAGATGATGGCCTATGGAGCAACTGGCGTTCGCTGGCGCACCGGGCGGCTGGCGTGGGATGGCTTGAAGATCTTGGAAGTGACCGGCAAATCGATCACAGGCGAATCGTGAATCACTTACGAATGCTGGCGGTTCTGGCTGCGGCCAGCTGCGCGTGCTCCGTCTGCGATCGGCAAGAGCTTGCGAGGAGCCGCTCGTCTTTGGGCGAAGCGGCGAAAGTCAGCTCAGCCGACTGCGGGGCGACGACGGACTTCGCGACCAACGTGCAGGTCGATGAGCAGGTGGTGCTCGCGGTGCGCGGCAAGAGCGCGCCTGCCATACGCTGGGCCGAAGATGGACGCACCCTGGTCGTGACCGTCGATCCGGCTCTCCCGCAGCGCGAC
>DATBAA010000421.1:0-2971 GCA_036271755.1 Myxococcales bacterium
CGACACCTTTCTAGAGCTGTGCAAGCTGCGCGCGCTGCGGACTTGCTGGGCGAAGCTGCTCGCGGGCTTCGGCGTGGTCAGCGCTCCGCGGCTGCCGGTGCACGCCGTCTGCTCCGCGCGGACGCTGACGGTGCGCGATCCGTGGGTGAACATGCTGCGCGTGACGACGCAGGTCTTCGCCGCGGTGCTGGGCGGCGCTGAATTGGTGACGCCGCTCGCCTTCGACGAAGCGCTCGGGGTTCCGTCCGAGCTGGGCCGGCGCGTCGCCCGCAACACCGGCCTCGTGCTGCGCGAGGAGAGCGCGCTGGGGCAGGTGGCCGATGCAGCGGGCGGCTCCTTCGCCTTCGAGACGCTGACGGACTCGCTGGCCCGCGAAGCCTGGAAGCGCTTCCAGGCGATGGAGCGCGAAGGAGGCATCATTCCATTGCTGGAGAGCGGGCGGCTCGCGGCCCGCATCGCCGAGACGGCACGCCAGCGCGCGGACCAGGTGGCGAAGCGGAAGATCTCCATTTTGGGCGTCAGCGACTTCGCCAACCTCGACGAGGTGCTGCCGCGCCCGGCCCCGGCCACGCAGCCGCCCGCGGCGCAAGGCTTTCCCATTCGCCGCGACTCCTGGCCTTTCGAACAACTCCGCTCGCGCGCCGAGGCGGTGAAGCCCGCCGACGTTCTGCTGCTCACGCTGGGCAGCTTCGCAGAGTCGCGGGCGCGCGCCGGATTCGCGGCCAGCTTCTTCTCCGCCGGCGGCTTCAAGACGCGAGAGATCACTAGCGACGAGCGCGCGCCTATCGTTTGTCTCTGCGGCAGCGACGAAAGCTACGCAGCCGAAGCCGAGGCGCGCGCGAAGTCGCTCAAGGCCCTGGGCTGCAAGCAGGTGCTGCTCGCGGGTCGCCCCGGCTCCAACGAAGCGGCCCTGAGAGCCGCGGGCGTCGATGGCTTTCTCTTCCTGGGCAGCGACGTCGTCGCCACGCTTGCGCCGTTATTGGAGGTGAAGCCGTGAAGCGCCGTCCAGATTTTGGCGCGCTCGACTTCGACGCGCTCACACCGCCTGAACGCAAGCTCGACCCGGAGCTCGCCTCCAAGGTCGAGACGCCGGAAGGTATCGATCTGCGCCGCGCGTATGGCCCCGAAGCGCTCGCCGACGTCGAGCACCTGGGCACGCTGCCGGGCCTGCCGCCCTTCGTGCGCGGGCCGTACCCGACCATGTACGTGCAGAAGCCGTGGACGGTGCGCCAGTACGCCGGCTTCTCCACCGCCGAAGCCTCCAACGCGTTCTATCGCCGCAACCTCGCCGCGGGGCAGATGGGCCTCTCCATCGCCTTCGATCTCGCCACCCACCGCGGCTACGACAGCGACCACCCGCGCGTGACCGGCGACGTGGGCATGGCCGGCGTGGCCATCGACTCCATCGCGGACATGCGGCTGCTCTTCGACGGCATCCCGCTCGATCGCATGAGCGTGTCGATGACCATGAACGGCGCGGTGCTGCCCGTGCTGGCGCTCTACGTGGTCGCGGCGGAAGAGCAGGGCGTGCCGCCGGAGAAGCTCGCCGGCACCATCCAGAACGACATCCTCAAAGAGTTCATGGTCCGCAATACGTATATCTATCCGCCGGCGTCCTCGATCCGGATCATCGCGGATATCTTTTCCTATACGTCGCGGAAGATGCCGAAGTTCAACTCCATCTCCATCTCCGGCTACCACATGCAGGAGGCTGGAGCGACGGCCGATCTGGAGCTGGGGTACACGCTGGCGGACGGGCTCGAGTACGTCCGCACGGGCATCGCCGCGGGCATGACGGTTGACGCGTTCGCGCCTCGCCTGTCGTTCTTCTTCGGCATGGGCATGAACTTCTTCATGGAGGTGGCCAAGCTGCGCGCGGCGCGCCTCATCTGGGCCGAGCAGATGGCGGGCTTCTCGCCGAAGAGCCAGAAGAGCCTGGCGCTGCGCACGCACTGCCAGACCTCGGGCTGGTCGCTCACCGCGCAGGACGTCTACAACAACGTCATCCGCACCAGCATCGAAGCCCTGGCGGCGACCCAGGGGCACACGCAGAGCCTGCACACCAACTCACTCGACGAAGCTTTGGCGCTGCCCACCGACTTCTCCGCGCGCATCTCGCGCAACACGCAGCTGCAGCTGCAGCTCGAGTCGGGCACCACGCGGCCCGTCGATCCGTGGGGCGGCAGCTACTATGTGGAGCGGCTGACCCACGAGCTGGCCGCCAAAGCGCGCGCGCACATCAAAGAGGTGGAATCTCTGGGCGGCATGGTGAAGGCGCTGGAGAACGGCGTTCCCAAGCTGCGCATCGAGGAGGCGGCGGCGCGGACGCAGGCGCGCATCGATTCGGGGCGCCAGACCATCGTGGGCGTCAACCGCTTCAAGCCGCGGCGTCCCGAGACCGTGCCGGTGCTCAAGGTGGACAACGCCATGGTGCGGCGCACGCAGATCGAGCGGCTGGCCAAGCTGCGCAAGGAGCGCGACGACTCCAAGGTCCACGCCGCGCTCGACGCGCTCACGGCCTGCGCGGAGGGCCGGGGCGGGAATCTCTTGGAGCTGGCCATCGACGCCGCCCGGGCGCGCGCCTCGGTGGGTGAGATCTCCTATGCGTTGGAAAAGGTGTGGGGCCGCCATCAGGCCGAGATCAAATCCATCTCCGGCGTATATGCTCGCGAGGTGGGCGAGAATTCCAGCGCGGTGACGGACGTGCGCGCGCGCACCAAGGCCTTCGCCGATCGCGAGGGCCGGCGCCCGCGCCTCCTCGTCGCCAAGATGGGACAGGACGGCCACGATCGCGGGCAGAAGGTCATCGCCAGCGCGTTCGCCGACCTGGGCTTCGACGTGGACATCGGGCCGCTCTTCCAGACGCCGGAAGAGACCGCGCGCGCGGCGGTCGAGAACGATGTGCACGTCGTCGGCGCGAGCTCGCTCGCGGCCGGGCACCTCACGCTCATCCCTGCTCTACGAGACGCTC
>DATBAA010000422.1:0-8882 GCA_036271755.1 Myxococcales bacterium
TCGGCCCCTGGCCGCGGAACTCACGAATAATTAAATGTTCCAGATGAACGTCCTGGGGTGTAACCGCCATGAAGCCTGAAGCATCTACGCTGAAGGCAGTGGGCCCATCTAGATCGTCTCAAGAGGAAACATGAACCCGAGCATGCTTCGAATCCTCGCCGTTTGTACTTTGGTCCTGGCTGCTTGCAGCGGCGGGGAAGAGTTCCCCGAGCGCGGTGCCGATGAAGTCAGCCCCAGCGCAGGCCTCATCGCCCAGACCTGCAACAACAGCAACATCCGCGGACAGCCCGCGCAGGGAACCTTCTGCGGCGGCTCCACCAACGCCTTCAACTGCACCCCGGGCATCCTCTACAAGTGCACCAGCGCCACGGGAAACAACTGCACCATCGCGTCGTTGTGCGCGAACGGCTGCGTCACCGGCAACAAGGGCGGCGACGCCTGCTTCGCCGGCACGCCCGCGCTGGTCATCCCCGGCGTCTCGTCCACCGGCGACCTCTCCGTCGCGGGCGGCACCGAGCTCTCGGCGACCGTGAACCTCTCCGCGTCCCACCCGGCGGGGTCCATCGTCAACGTCAAGGACACCAACGTCGGCCTCGTCGCCGCGCGCGCGTTCTGCAACGTGCCGGACCTCGCGGCCGGGAAGACGACCGCTACCTTCGGCATCCCCACCGCGAAGGTGAGCGTCACCGACTCCGCCACGCTCTACGCGGACATCGCCTACAACGACTCGGCCGGACAGCATGAGCTGGTCTCGCGCGCCGCCACCATCACGCTGACCCCGGGCGGAACGCTGCCCCCGCCGCCCAAGGTCACGCAGCTGACCATGACGCCCAGCTCCATCGCGGCGGGCGGCGTCTCCTTCGCCTACTACACGCTCGACAAGATGGCGCCGGCGGCCAACCAGGTCGTCGACATCACCAGCAGCGACACCACCACCGCGGGCTACTTCTCCGGCGGTCAGTCCCAGCTCGTCGCCGGCGGCTGCACCAGCGGCGGCGGCTTCGAGACCATCCTGGCCGCGAACCAGGTTCCGGCCACCAAGACGGTCACCATCTCCGCCGTCACCGAGGGCTCGGGACAGGTTCCGGCCAACGCGCCGCTCATCGTCACCGGCGGCTGCTCGCCCAAGACCTGCATCGACCTGCCCATGCCGCTCTGCCAGGGCTCTGACGGCTGCGGCGGCACGCTCGAGTGCGGCTGCAGCTTCACCGGAGTCTGCGGCGGTGGCGGCCCCGGCATCTGCGGCGACCCCACGACTCCCACGAACCCCACTCCGCCCACCAACCCCACGCCCGCCAGCCCGACGGTCTCGTCGATCACCATCGCGCCCGCCACCACCACCGCTGGCACGTCGGTGACCGGCACCCTCACCCTGAGCGGCCCGGCGGGCTCCACCGGCGCGACGGTGGGCCTCACCAGCAGCGGCAGCGCGGCCACGGTTCCGGCCAGCGTCAAGGTCGCGGCCGGCTTCAGCGAGACGAGCTTCACCATCAGCACCAACGCCGTGACCGCCTCGACGGTGGTCACCGTCTCGGCCACGCTGGGTGTCTCGCAGTCCACCACCTTCACCGTCACTCCCAAGCCGGTGGCCGCGGGCGCCGCGCTCACCGTCAACGCCAGCGGCCGCTCGGGCGTCACCATCAACTCCAGCCCGGCCGGCATCGCCGTGGCCTCCGGCTCGTCGAAGACCGCGACCTTCCCGGTGGGCACCAGCATCACGCTCACCCCGACCGACGGCCGCACCGCTGTCTGGTCGGGCGCCTGCTCGAGCTCGAAGGACACCAAGTCCTGCACCTTCACCATCACCGGCGCCGCCACCGTCAACGCCGCCGTGAAGTAAGCAACGCCTTCAGCAAGCGCTTTACACGCGCCGCGCCCTGGGTAGCCCCCGGAGCGCGGCGTCGTGCTGTCAGTCGCCGGCGAGCTTGTGAATGGCCTCGTACTCCTCGGCCCAGAAGTTGAGGTGGTCGGAGAAGTCCACGCCGGGCACGAACGCCGGCGCTGGGAGGGTCTCGACTGGCAGCGCCGTGGCGAGCTTCATCGCCTCCTTCACCTGCGAGACGGCCGCGCCCTGTCCCCACTTGCCGACCACCGCGATGAAGTTGCCCTTCGACGGATAGAAGACGCCGAGCCCGGCCGGATACTCCTGGCTGTCCTCTTTGCCGGTGAAGTAGCCGATCATCTCCACCGAGATCATCAGCTTCACCCGCGCCTTCGCGTCCGCGAGGCTTTTGGCGTGCACCGCGCTGCCCATCGTCTCGTTGCGAAAGTTGGGCGGTTCTTCCAAGGTCCAGAGCGCGAGCTCGGTGCGCATGGCCGGAGGGTTGGCGGCGAGCATCCTCGCCAGCTCGAGGATGCCCGCCACGCAGCGTCTCAGGCGCGGGTGGTGCGCAGTCGCGGGAGCGGCGGCTCCAGCACGGTGCCGTTCTGGCAGCAGAGCGGCGAATGGGTGAGCTCCGGCGCCTTGGTCCACGCCTGCTGCACCGCATGGAAGAGCTTGCCCGCGCCTACGCGCGCGGCCGGGTCGGAGCGCAAGAAGCGCACGCCGATGTCTCCGCCGTTCTCCGACCGGGCCACCTGCGCCTTGCCGACGATGGAGGGCACGGGCGGCAGCGCGCCCATGATGCGCAGCTCGACGTCGGCGTCGCGGCAGAGCCCGGAGGCGCCGACGATGCGCGCGCCCGCCATGCTCACGTCCACCATGCGGCCGAGCAGCGGCAGATCTCCGCACTTGAGTTCGACCATCAGATCGCAGCCGATGCGTCGCTGCGACCGCGCGGTGATGGCCCCCGCGCCGCCCTGGGCGAGCTTGCGGGCCAGCTTCGCGTCGGGGAATTCGATCCAGACGCCGTTGGACATGTCGCCCTCCAGCGCCAGCACCGAGCCGCGCAGGGCGGTCACTTGCTCGCTGCTCACCAGCGACAGCTCCACCACCACGCGCTGACCGCTGGCCAGCTGCACGCGCCCGCTGCTCCGATAGAAGAGCAAGGTACGGCCGTCGATGACGTGCAGATGGTTGTTCATCTGCTTCAGGTCGCCGAAGCGATATTTGAGAAGAGTGGTGACGCGCGTATCCAAGGTGACAAGTCGTCTAAGGTTACAGCGCGACTCCGTGCAAGTCAGAGTGCGGGCGGGCAATGATTTCGACGCCGGCTAGGAGACCTTCGCCGGATGCTTCGGTGGCTGCTGCAACCGCGGCTTCGATCGAGGTCAACTCTCCGCGGAGAATGAACCAGGCCTTGCCGCCGATGCCTTTCGCGAGCTGGAGCATCTGTAGGCGCACCTCCGAGACCTTGCAAGCTGCATCGGCGCACCGCAGCGCCGCCGCGACGGAGAGCAACTCAACCACACCCGCTGCCTCCTCCGCAGTGCCGCGCGTCACACCTTTCCCTCCAGCGCGAATGGCGGGCAGCAATTGTGTGTCGGCAAACGGGAGCAGCAGGTGATCGACCAGCGAATCTCCCGCGGCGGAAATTCCAGCGCGCTGCGATTCTTCCACCTCGCCGACGCCGCCCGCGAAGAGGATCAGATACTTTCCCGGGCTGACCGCGCCGCACTCCAAGAGCTCGACCGCGGCGCGCTTCGCCACCGCGTCGGCCACCGCCACGCCGCGAGCCAGCGAAGCGATCTCCAGCAGCGCGAGCGCGGGATGGGCTTGCTCAGACAATGCGGAACTTGTCCTTGAGCGTGCAGCGGCGCTCGCGAGTGTAGGTGCGCGCGGTGGTGAGGCCGTCGCCCGACGAGCCGGCGATGGTCCAGGCCGTGTAGCCTTCTCCCCCAACGCCCAGGCCCGCGTAGCTGGGCGCGTTCTTGACGAAGAGCGAGGTGTTCACCGCACGCGCCATGTCGTGCAGGTTGTCGATGCTCTTCGAGTGCATCACCGCGGTGTGGAAGTAGCCGTGCTCGGCCTTGACCGCCTCGCGAATGCCGACGCCGACGTCCTGGACGCGCACCATGCCCAGCACCGGCAGCAGCATCTCCAGCTGGACGAATGGGTGCGAGGCATCCACCTCCGCCAGCAGGATGGGCGGATCTCCCTCGACGCGGATGCCGGCGGCCTCGGCGATCTTGCGGGCGTCCTTGCCGATGAAGTCGCGATTGACGTGGCCGTCGTGCGTCACCAAGAGCTTCTCCAGCCGGCTCAGCTCGGGGCCGTTCACTTCCCAGGCGCCGTTGCGAACCATCTCGCGCTTGAGCGCGTCGGCGACGCTCCGCACCACGAAGAGCTCTTTTTCGACGATGCAGATGATGTTGTTGTCCATGCCCGCGCCCAGCACCACGTCGCGGCCGGCCTGCTGCAAGTCTGCGGTCTCGTCCACCAGCACGGGCGGATTTCCCGGCCCGGCGCAGATGGCACGTTTGCCGGAGGCCATGGCCTGCTTCACCACCGCGCCGCCGCCGGTGACCACCACCACCTTGATGCCCGCGTGCTTCATCAGCGCCTGCGCGCTCTCGATGGTGGGCTCGGCGATGCACGCGACCAGATCTTGCGGGCCGCCGTTCGCGACGATGGCCTCGTTGATCCAGCCGATGACGGTGCGCGAGATGGACTTCGCGCCCGGGTGGACGTTGAAGACCACCGAGTTTCCGCCCGCGATCATGCTGATGGCGTTGTTGATGATGGTCTCGGTGGGGTTGGTCGAGGGCGTGATGCTGAGGAGCGTGCCGAAGGGAGCGCGCTCGTGCAGCGTCAGCCCGTCGTCGCCGGTGAAGGCCTTGGTCTCGAGGATCTCCAGGCCCGGCGTCTTGACGATGGCGACGCGGTTCTTGAGGGTCTTGTGCGCGACGCGGCCCAGGCCCGTCTCGGCGACGGCCTTCTGCGCGATCTCCTCCACTCGATCCAGGCACACCTTGCGGATGGCGGCGATGCACTTCGCCCGCGTCTCCAGGTCGACGTCTCCCCACTTCTCGAAGGCGCGCCCGGCAGCGGCCACGGCCTGATCGAGATCGTCGAACACGCCCGGCGCATTTCCTCGCGCGTACGCGGGCGCGCGCGGAGCTTCGGCCGGAACCGCGGAAGCGCTCCGGAGCTTCTCGACCACTTTCTCGACGAGCCGTTCGATCTGATCCGGTGGCAGCACGCGATGCCCCTAAAAGCTACTTGGTATACGTCTGCTTTCCTTCGTGCTCGATGACGTCGACGATGGCCATGATCGTGGCGTCGACCGGCCGATCCTTGGTCACCTTCGTCTGCCGCGCCGACGAGCCGGAGGCGTACAACACCACCTCGCCCACGCCCGCGCCCACCGCGTCGATGGCCACCACCAAAGAGCCGGTGGCGTTTCCCGAAGCGTCGGCGCCGCGCACGAGCAAGAGCTTGAGGCCGCTCAGCTCCTGCTCCTTGTTGCTGCTGACGACAGTGCCGACCACGCGTCCGATCAGCATCTTTTTCTTAGCCTCTCCGCGCGCCGACGAGCACAAAGACGCCGCCCACCGCGGCGAGCCCATAGATGATGAAGTGGCGGGTGTAGTGGTGGTTGCCCCAGGTGACGTGGCCCGGCGTGAAGATCCACAGCAGCGCGGCGGCGGCGATGCAGACGATGCCGATGGCCGCGCGGCCGTTCACTTCTTCGACCCGAGCTCGCGCTTGCCTTCTTCCGAGCGGCCCAGCGGCAGCGCGGCGTCCAGGCTGGCGTGCGGCCGGGGGATGACGTGCACGCTGACCAATTGGCCAACGCGCTCGGCGCTGCGGGCGCCCGCCTCGGTCGCGGCCTTCACCGCGGCGACGTCTCCGCGGACGATGGCGGTGACGTAGCCGCCGCCGATCTTCTCGTAGCCCACCAGCTCTACCTTGGCGGCCTTGACCATCGCGTCAGCGGCTTCGACCATGCCGATGAAGCCCTTGGTCTCGATCATTCCCAGTGCGTCAGCCATGAAGTCGTTTCTCCGTCGAAAGCGAGACAGCTATCACAAGCGGTAGCCGACGACGACCTGGGTGATGAAGGCGAAGTCGGTGCTGCTGTTCGAGAGGCTGTAGAACTGCGGCCCGAAGAGCGCGTTGAAGCCCACGTTCAGGTTCTTGTCCACCGCGTACTCCAGCGCGAAGCCGAACTCGGGGCCGATCTCCAGATAGGCCGTGTGCGGCAGCTGGATGGCGAAGTCCAGGTCGGCCTTGGCGGCGAGGCGCAGCTCGGGCGTGATCTGCACGCCGAGCGTGCCGCCAAAGGGCGCGCGCAGGAAGAAAGAGGTGAAGTCGCTGTCCGGGTAGACGCGCATGCCCGGCTCGACGTGCACCTCGACGGTGATGCGCTCGTGCCGGTTGACGATCAGCCGCAAGGGAACGCCGAAGCCGAGCCCGAAGTGGCTGGCGCTGGTCTGCTCCGCGCCGTAGAGCAGCTCGAAGTGGACGCCGAAGTCGGTGCGGTCGTTGACGCCGTGCAGATACGTCACGCCCAGGCCCGGCCAGCCCAGGTCGAACTTCAGCGCGTCGCGGCCGGGGCTCACCGTCTCGCCGGTCTCGGTGGACCAGTGCGACGGCCCGGCGGCCGAATTGGTGAGCGAGAGCGTCTGCGCCGACGCGCCGCCCGCGAACAACAGTGCTGCCACCATCAGGGTTGCCTTCGTCATTTCTCTCCTCGTGATTCGCGCCCGCTGACGGCCGCGATGGCTGCGTTTGCCGCTGCTGCCGCGCTGTCGATCTCTGCTTCGCTGCCGGCCATGTAGAGACGCCCGAAGGCCCCGAAAGGCGTCACGTCGACGAGGCGCACGTCGGCCGCCTTCTCCGCCTCGTTGGCCGCCAGCACCGCGTAGGCCGCGGGCTCGGTCTCGAGGATGAAGAGGCTCTGGCCGGGCTCGATCATCGAGCCGAAGCGGATCTTGTCGATGATCATCGCGTGCATGGGCTCGATGGCGCGGATGATCGTGTTGGAGATCACCTTCGGCTTGATGCGGTCTTCTTCCTTGGCGCCCAGGTGCTTCAAGATGGCGTCGCCGGCGCTGCGCACCTCGCCCTTGTCCTCGTGGTGCACCTCCAGCATGCCGAAGGCGCGCTCGACCACCAGCGTGGCCGGGTGGACGCTGGTGTTCTTCAAGGCGGTGTCGATCACCTGGTGGATGGCCATTCCCGGGGCAATCTCGACGAAGAGCGACGCTACGTACGGCACCGGAAAGTAGCCACGGCTGGTGGTGCAGACATGGGCGGCGAGCTGCGGCTGCAGCGAGTCCAGAAAGACGTAGGCGCGAAGCTGGGTCTGGGCCATGGGCGCGGTCGCACTAGCATGAGCCAAGGGTGGCCGCAACGACGGGAATCACCATCTGTGGAAGGGCTGGATCGCGGCTGCGTTTGCCTTGCGTTCACGCGCTTGCGGGATAGAGTGCGCGCGATATGCCGATCCTCCGCTCCTGGGCCCGCACCGATGTTGGCCGCAAGCGGAAGCACAACGAGGACTCGTTTCTCGTCGACGAAGCGCTGGGTCTCTATGTCGTCGCCGACGGAATGGGCGGGCACGCCGCGGGAGAAGTGGCGAGCGCCCAGGCGGTGAGCTCCATCCGGATCTCGCTGGCCGAAAGTAAACAGGTCCTCGAGAGCTTCGCCAAAGAGCCGACGGTAGATGCCGGAGAGCAGGTCGCGGGCCTGATGGAGAAGGCCATCTTGCGCGCCTGCAACGACATCTATGGCCTCGCCACCGCCGACAGCGGCAAGCGCGGCATGGGCACCACCGTCGTCTCGCTGCTCGTCGCGGGCAAGAAGGCCGTCGTCGGCCACGTCGGCGACAGCCGCGTCTATCTCTTCCGCAACGGCCGTGCGCACCAGCTCACCGAAGATCACACCATCATCCAAGAGCAGCTCAAGCGCGGCCTCATCACCAAGGACCAGATCGCCACCGCGGAGAACAAGAACGTCATCACCCGCGCGGTCGGCATCCAGCCTTCGGTGGCGGTGGACACGCTGGTCACCGAAGTGCTGCCGGGCGACCTCTTCTTGCTCTGCTCCGACGGCCTGCATGGCTATCTGGCCGACGACGAGCTTCCGCAGCTCCTGGCGCAAGAGCGCGACAAGCTGGCCGACCTCCTGGTGGACTTGGCGCTGCAGCGGGGCGGCAAGGACAACGTCACCGCCATCTGCATCTCCGTCGAGGCCGACGAGGACGAAGAGAGCACCGACGTCGAGGGCAAGACCGAGATTTTGCGCCGCATCCCGCTCTTCCAGCACATGACCTACAAAGAGCTGCTCTCCATCCTGGGCATCGCCAAGGGGCGGCACTTCGAGGCGGGTCAGCCCATCATCAAGGAGGGCGAGACGGGCGACGAGCTCTTTGTCCTCTTCCGCGGCCGGGTCGACGTGTCGAAGAGCGGCCTCAAGATTGCGCAGCTCAAGGCCGGTGGACACTTTGGCGAGATGGGTCTCGTCGATCAGGCGCCACGCTCGGCCACGGTGGTGGCGGCGGAAGAGACCTCGGCGGTGTCCATCGACCGCGACAGCCTGCTCAAGCTGATGCGGCGAGACTCGCTCCTGGCGGTGAAGCTGCTCTGGAGCTTCGTGCAGGTCATGTCCGAGCGGCTGCGCAACACCAACGAAGCCCTGACGGACTTGAAGAGCGAGCTCGAGACGGTGCGGGCGCGAACGGCCGAAGGAATCTCCCTTGGTCCGGCGAAGAAGTCCGGGCCGCCGCCGTTTGGACAGTAGATGAGGCGCAAAGCACAAGGCTTCAGGCTCCAGGCTGTCTGTCTCCTGCTCGTGGCGGCTTGTCAGACGGCGCCGGTCGCGTCCGGGCCGGTCGGGGATCCGCAGGCGCTCTTCGAACAAGCTCGCAAGGCGCACGGGCAGCCGCAGAGCATGGCATGCGATGCGAAGGCCTTGGTCGAGGCGCCCAAGGACGGCGGGCGGTACGAGCTGCACGTCTCGGTGAAGCGGCCCGATTCGATTCGCATCGAGGCGCTGA
>DATBAA010000423.1:0-1839 GCA_036271755.1 Myxococcales bacterium
CCGCCCCAATCGCCCCAGGCCAGGGGCGCGTGGTCATCTCCGATGCGTTCGAGCTTTTGGCCAGCCTTCCGCCAGAGTCGGTCGACCTGGTGGTGACGGACCCTCCGTACGAATCGCTGCAGCTCCATCGCTCGCGCGGGACGACCACGCGGCTCACCACCAACTGGTTCGCGACGGTGCCCGACGTGCGGCTGCCCGAGCTCTTGCGGCTGGTCTATCGCGTGCTCCGGCCCGACCGGCACTTCTATCTCTTCTGCGACGAGGTCACGGCGGACGTCATCAAGCAACAGCAGAACATCGGCGGCTTGCGGCAGCCCAACGGCGCCCGCCGCGCTTCGTGCGGCCTCAACTATTGGAAGGAGATCGTCTGGGCCAAGACCACCAACGACGGCACGCGCATCCGCGGCGGCACGGGGTACCACTATCGCGCCTCCAACGAGCGCATCCTCTTCTTCGAGAAGGGCAAGCGCGCCCTCAGCGATCTGGGCATCCCAGACGTGCTGATGGCCGCGCGATCAGGCGTCGTCGGCCCGGCGGTAAAGCCGGGCGCGGTCGTTCGCACCTTGATCGAGCAGAGCAGCACGCCGTCTGAATTGGTGGTCGATCCCTTCTGCGGCTCGGGCGTGGTCGGCGTCGAAGCGCGGGGTTTGCAGCGGCGGTTTCTCCTCGGCGACATCGACCTCGCCTATCTCGATCCGTCGCTGGCGGCGCTGGCTCCTGAAGGCGCGGTGGTGGCGCGCTCGAACGAGCAGGCGGCAGAGCCGCGCGAGCCGCCGGCGCTGGAGCGCTTCACGCTGGGTGAAGCAGACCTGACGGAGCTCGAAGCGGCCCGGGCCTGCGGCTGGCTCGACGAAGAAGAGGCGCCCACCGTGGCTTTTGCGGCCTTGCTGCAGCTTCGTCCTGTCGAGCGCGAGGCGGCCGTGCGAAGATCGCTGCGGGCAGAGCGCGAACGTCCGGGCGAACCCGACTTGCTGCGGGCGTGGCGCGCCTGGGCGCTGGGAGGCAGACGCAAATGAAGCTCTGTAGGCCGTCTTGAGCGACCAGGTTCTGCAGCTCGTCTCCCCGCCTCGCGCGCTGCCGGAGGTGCTGGCGGCGCTGCGCGCGTGGGACCCGGGCGGCCTCGATCGCTGGGTCTTGGGCAGCACGGCGCAGGGCCCGGTGACGGCCGAAGAGGCGCGGCTCCTGGCGCAGAAGATCGACACGCAAGAGCTCACCTCGGTGGAGTTCGAGCGGCTCATCGCGCTGGTGGGCCTTCTGCTCGGCCTCGACTACCGGCGCAAGCTCACCGTCGGCAAGACCATCTACGGCAAGGACCGAGAGGTGGACGTGCTCTTCCGCGACGCCCGCAACGGCAATCGCCTCGCGGTAGAGGCCAAGTACCAGCGCGTGACCGGCACGGCCGACGAGAAGCTGCCCTACGCGGTCTTGAACCTGGCCACGCTGCCTTTGCCCGGCGTCATCGTCTACGGCGGCGGCGGCTTCCACCTGGGGGCGCTGCACTGGCTGTGCGCCAACACCAAGGCAACGGACATCGCCCGGCTGGGCGAATGGCTGACGGTCTTCTTCGCCCTATGAAACCAATCGTCACCATCCACTGCGACGGCGCCTGCTCGCCCAACCCGGGCGTCGGCGGCTGGGGCGCCATCCTCTCGGCCAGCCACGGCGAGCGAGAGCTCTTCGGCGCCGAGCTGACCACCACCAACAACCGCATGGAGCTGACGGGCGCCATCCGCGCGCTCGAGGCCTTGAAGATGCCGTGCGCCATCAAGCTCCACACCGACTCGCTCTACGTCTTGAACGCCTTCAAGAAGGGCTGGCTGGGCAACTGGCAGCGCAACG
>DATBAA010000424.1:0-7152 GCA_036271755.1 Myxococcales bacterium
CTTATGGACATCAAGACCCACGCACCGTAGCGTTTTCATGGTTGGACTCGCTTCCCGCTGTGGCTCTGCGCCACTCTCTGTTTACGCAGTCGGTGGAGTAACCCACGCCCGCGTGAACGCGAGTCCAACCATGTTGTCTAGGGGCGCTGCACGCTGACGAACTGGGCGAGCGTGAAGGGCATGCCCCAGTCGCCGATGGCCATGGAGCCGTCGATGTACATCTCGCCCGCGCCGCCGTCGCGCAGGGTTCGCGCGGCTTCGAAGCCCTGGCTGGCGAAGACGAAGTCGACCGTGGCGGTGACGGCCTTCTCCTCGTGCGGCGCGATCGTTCCTTGCGAGGGCAGGACGAGCTTGCCGATGTAGCCGGCCTGGAACCGCACCTGCGCCTCCACGCCGGTCAGCGTCACGGGATAGTCTGTCTGATTGGCGAGGCGCAGCGGGATGGCCATTTGCGCGCCCATGGCGTTGAGCGAGACGAGCTTGGGCGGGTCGACGGTGATGTGCGGCAGCACCGGCATGGGCAGCGTGTCTTCGTGGGAAAGATCAAAGCGCAGCGGACCCTGCGGCGTCTCGATGCGGAGATTGCCGGTGGCGAGCCACTGCATGCGCTCTTCCGGACCCAGCGCGGGATACACCGGCACGAGCCGCGGCCAGATGAGCTTCACAGGAAAGGCGAGCTGCGAATCTCCGGGCGGAACGTCGGCGCCGTCTGCCGGCTGGCCCGCCTCGACCGGGCGGCCGTTGGCCTGGAAGAGATAGAAGACGCCTTCGACCTTGAGCGTCCCGGCGTTGGCGTTCTTGACGGCGTAGAGCACCACCGCGTCGGCGCCCTCGAAGTCCAGCTTGTCGATGTGCAGCTCTTGGAAGACGACCGTGGGCGGCACGAACGGCGGCTTCTTCGGGACGGTGGCGCAGCCGCAGAGGACCAGGGCGATGAGGCAGGTTCGGAGCACGCGCCTCGTTATCGCATGCTCGCGAATGAGAGCCACAACAGTTACGCCAGCTGTGCCTCGACCGGCGCGCTCTTGGGGTTGAGCCCGTATTGATTGTCTCCCGCGGCGCCGTCGGTGCAGAGGAACACCAGGAGGATGATGGCTCCCACCAGCGGAACCAGCGCGATGCACATCCACCAGGCGCTGCGGCCGGTGTCGTGCAAGCGCCGCGCGGTCACCGCCAGGCTGGGGACCAGCGCGGCGATCGAATAGAGCTCGTAGAGAAAGCCGAAGGTCGAGGAGACGAGCCCAGGCAGCCAGAGCGCGAACGTCACCAGCAGGCTGATGAGCGTGAACATCCAATACTCTTTGCGGCGCGCGCGGCCGGTGAACTGCGCGTACCGCTTGAAGACCGAAATATACCAATCCATAGGTTTGCTCCTTGTGGCCGACGCTAGCACGCCGGCCCCCAGGACTGCATCGGGCGGTCGTGATATCTGGCGGCACCTATGGCGAACGCCTTCAAGACTCTCGCGGCCGCTCTGTTGCTCCTCTGCTCCCCAGCCTTCGCGGCCGACAAACGGCCCATGCACGAGAAGGACTTGTGGAGAATGACCTGGGTGGGCGACCCGCAAGTGTCTCCCGACGGATCGCGCGTGGTCTTCACGCACGTGGTGACCGACAAGAAGCGGACTGGCTACGAGACCTCGCTCTGGACGGCGCCGACGCGCGGCGGAGAGCCGCAGCGGCTCACCTCGGGCACGCACGACTCGCAGCCGCGCTGGTCGCCCGACGGGCGCTCCATCGTCTTCGCGCGCGCTCCCGAAGGAAAGGACGGCAAGCCGCAGCCGCCGCAGCTCTTCCTGCTCTCGATGAGCGGCGGCGAGCCGGTGCAGCTGACCGATCTGGTCAAGGGCGTCGGCAACCCGCGCTGGTCGCCCGACGGCAAGCGCATCGCGTTCGTTTCGACGACGGCTCCGGGCGACAAGAAGAAATCCGAAGGCGCGGGCGCGCAGCCGCCGCCGGCACCGCCGCGGGACGAGCAGGCAAAGGCCACGCCCGAAAATCAATCGACGAAGCCCGCGGGAAAAGAAGGGCTCGAGTCGAACGAAGAGGGTGAGCACGAGTCGGACGTGAAGGTGATCACGCGCGCTGTCTATCGCGTGAACGGCGAGGGCTACTTGGACCCGTCGCATCCGTCGCACTTGTGGGTGCTCACGCTGCCGGCCGCGTCCGACGACAAGCCGGTGCTGCTGCAGGTCACCAGCGGCAAGTTCGAGGAGCACGAGTTCTTCTGGAGCAAGGACGGCAGCGAGCTCGTCTTCACCAGCGTGCGCAGCGAAGAGCCGTACTACGAGGCGCCGCACACCGACGTCTATGCAGTCGCAACCAAGGGCGGGCAGCCGCGGCTGATCAACGCCGTGAAGCTGGGCGTGGGCGAGATGTCGCCCAGCCCCGACGGCGCGCGCATCGCCTTCCGCTCCACGCTCAACGAGCCCGTCCGCTCCTATCAAGAGCCGGACCTCTTCGTGCTCGAGCTCAAGCCCGGCGCGCAGCCCGTCAACCTCACCGCGGACTTCGACTATGACGTGGGCGGCGGCATCATCGCCGACGCGCAGCCGCCCCGCGCCGGCGGCGACTCGCGGCCGCTCTGGTCGGCCGACGGGAAGAGCATCTTGGACGTGGTCTCGATCACCGGCCGCGCCAACCTCATGTCCTTCCCGGCCGGCGGCGGAAAGCCCACCGCGATCACGCAGGGCGATCAGTCCATCCAGCGCTTCTCGGCCAGCGCCGACGGAAAGACCCTGGTGACGCTGATCTCCACGCCACTCATCATCGGCGATTTGTGGTCGGGCCAGACGAAGCTGACGGGCTTCAACGACAGGCTGATGAGCCAGGTGCAGCTCAGCGCGCCAGAGGAGATTTGGTACAAGTCGTTCGACGGCACCAAGATCCAGGCCTGGGTGCAGAAGCCGCCCAACTTCGACAAGAACAAGAAGTATCCGCTCATCCTCAACATCCACGGCGGACCGCACGCGGCCTATGGCTGGGCGTTCGATCACGAGTTCCAGTGGATGGCGGCGCGCGGGTACGTGGTGCTCTATCCGAACCCGCGCGGCAGCACGAGCTACGGGCAGGAGTTCGGCAATATCATCCAATATAAGTACCCGGGCGATGACTATAAGGACCTGATGGCCGGCGTCGACGAGCTGATCAAGCGCGGCTACATCGACGAGAATAAATTGGGAGTCACCGGCGGCAGCGGCGGCGGCGTGCTCACCGACTGGACCGTGACTCATACCAACCGTTTCAAAGCGGCGGTCTCGCAGCGCGACATCTCCGACTGGGCGGCCTGGTGGTACACCGACGACTTCTGGCTCTTCCGGCCGATGTGGTTCCGCAAGCCGCCTTATGAAGATCTCAAGGAATATAACGACCGGTCGGCGCTCACCTTCGTCGACAAGATCCAGACGCCCATCGCCTTCATCTTGGGAGACGCGGACTGGCGCACGCCGCCGGGCGCCGGAGGCGAAGCGCTCTTCCGCGCCTTGAAGGGGCTGAAGCGGCCCACGGCCATGGTGCGCTTCCCCGGCGAATCGCACGAGCTGTCGCGCAGCGGGCAGCCGTGGCACCGCGTGGAGCGGCTGCAGGCCATCCTCGGCTGGTTCGACAAATATCTGCTGGGCCAGGACGTGGAGATCTTCCGCGACGTGGCGCGGACCGGCGAAGGCGAGCGGCGCGCGGCGAGCCAATAGGATGAAACATCTTCTACAGCTCTTTGGGACGTCGCTTCCGGAAGGCGGGGAGGCGCTGCTGGCGCCCGCCACGGGCGAGCCGCTGGGCCGGATGCGTCCGGCTTCGAAAGCCGAGTACGAGGCGGCGGTCGAGAAGGCCTTGCAGCGCTTCACCGAGTGGCGCATGCGGCCCGCCCCCAAGCGCGGCGAGCTGGTGCGGCACCTGGGCGAGCTCTTGCGCGAGCACAAGACGGCGCTGGGTGAGCTGGTCTCGATGGAGACGGGAAAGATCCGCGCCGAGGGCCTGGGCGAAGTGCAGGAGATGATCGACATCTGCGAGTTCGCGGTGGGCCTCTCGCGGCAGCTGCACGGGCTCACCATCGCCTCCGAGCGGCCGCGCCACCGGCTGATGGAGCAGTGGCATCCGCTGGGCGCGGTCGGCATCGTCAGCGCCTTCAACTTTCCCGTGGCCGTCTGGTCGTGGAACGCCGCGCTGGCCGCGGTCTGCGGCGACGTCTGCCTGTGGAAGCCTTCGCCGCTCACGCCCTTGTGCAGCCTCGCGGTGCAGTCGCTCTGCGACAAGGCTTCGGCCGAGCACGACGCGGCCGGCGTCTTCTCCTTGATTCAAGGCGGAGCGGAGCAGGGCACCTGGCTCGCCGACGATGCGCGGGTTTCATTGGTTTCGTTCACGGGTTCGACCGCGGTGGGCAAGCAGGTGGCGGCGCGCGTCGCCGGCCGGCTGGGGCGATCTTTGCTCGAGTTGGGCGGCAACAACGGACTCGTCGTCTTGAACGATGCGGACCTCGATCTGGCCGTGCGCGCCATCACCTTTGGTGCCGTGGGTACGGCCGGTCAGCGCTGCACCAGCACGCGGCGGGTCTTCGTGCAGAAGGGCGTGAAGGCGAAGCTGATCGAAAAGCTGCTGGCCGCCTGGCGCACCATCCGCATCGGCAATCCAATGGAGGACGGCGTGCTCCTGGGGCCGCTCGTCACCAAGGCCGCGGTGCAGAAGTTCGCCAAGGCCGTCGAGACGGCGCGGCAGCAGGGCGGCGAAGTGCGCTTTGGCGGCAAGGTGCTGGACCGGCCGGGCAACTTCGTCGAGCCGACGCTGGTCCTGGCGCCCGCGCATGAGAAGTTTCCCATCGCCTGGGAAGAGACCTTCGCGCCCATCCTCTACGTCTTCGAGATCGAGGACCTGGACGACGCGCTGAAAGCCCACAACGCGGTCTCGCAGGGCCTCTCCAGCGCGATCTTCACCGACAGCCTGCGCTCGGCAGAGCGGTTTCTCTCGGCCGAGGGCTCGGACTGCGGCATCGCCAACGTGAACGCGGGCACCAGCGGCGCGGAGATTGGCGGCGCATTCGGCGGAGAGAAGGACACCGGCGGCGGCCGCGAATCTGGCTCGGACGCGTGGAAGAACTACATGCGGCGGCAGACCTCGACCATCAACTTCGGCCGCGATTTGCCGCTGGCGCAGGGAATTGAATTCGGGTAGCAGCGTTCCAAATCAAAGCTTCAATCAAGGAACTCCATGCCTTTGCGCTGCTGCTTCCTGATTCTCGCCGTCGCTCTTCGCTCGCAGGCCGAATCCGCGCCGACGCCGGCCGCTCAGCCGGTGCAGGCCTCGGTGGCGCGCGCCATCGCGCAGGTCTATCCGGCGCTGGTGCAGATCCAGGTGCTCTCGCCCGAGCACAGCGCCGGCCGCGAGCACCGTCAGGAGTCGGCCGGCAGCGGCATCATCATCTCGCCCGACGGCTACGTGGTCACAAACCACCACGTGGCTGGCAAAGCGGTTTCACTGCGAGTGACGCTCTCTTCAAAAGAAGAGCTGGATGCGACGCTGGTGGGCACCGACGCGTTCACCGACATCGCCGTCATCAAGCTCGATCTCACTTCGCGCCGCAAGGACGCACAGCCCTTGCCCAGCGCGCGCTTCGGCGCCTCGGAGGCGTTGAAGGTGGGCGACACGGTGCTGGCCATGGGCTGCCCGTTCGCGCTCTCCCATTCGGTCACGCAGGGCATCGTCGCCAACAAAGACTTGATCGTCACCCGCGCGCTGGGGCCGCGGATGATGCTCGACGGCGAGGACGTGGGCGCGCTGGTCCGCTGGATAGGCCACGACGCCGCCATCGCGCCGGGCAATTCGGGCGGGCCGCTGGTGAACCTCGACGGCGAGATCATCGGCATCAATGAGCTGGGCATCGGCCCGTTGAGCGCGGCCATTCCCAGCGAGCTGACGCGGGCGGTGGCCAACGAGCTGATTGCGCACGGCAAGGTTCGCCGCGCTTTTACCGGCGCGGAGTTTCAGCAGCTCCTGCGCACCGCCAACGCGACCAGCCCCGAGGACCCGGGCGTGCTGGTCTCCGGCGTGCTCGCGGGCTCGCCGGCGGAGAAGGCGGGGCTGCAAGCGGGCGACGTCGTGCTCTCGGTCGACGGCGCCAAAGTGCAGGCGCGCTTTCGCGAGGAGCTGCCCTCGGTGAACCTTTTGCTGCTGACCAAGCCCATCGGCGCCAGGGTTTCACTGCTGGTGAAGCGCGGCGACAAACAACTGCCGCTGACGGTCACCACCGAGTTGCGCGACGATGCGCAGCGCAACCTGAAGGACTCTGAAGAGCTGGGCGTGACGGTGCGCCCCATCTCCGCGCTGATGGCGCGCGAGCTCGATCGGCCGGACACCAAGGGCGTGCTCATCTCCGGCGTGCGGCCGGGTGGACCGGCTGACCAGGCGGTGCCGCCGCTGCAGCGGGGCGACGTCCTCTTGGAGATGGCGGGAAAGCCGGTGGCCAATGAAGCCGCTTTCTTCGCGCTCATCAAGGAGCTGACGCCGCCCGGACCGCCGCAGCCGCGGGTGGTGGCCTTCGAGCGAGAGAATCAAGAGCTGCTGACGGTGGCGGAGATCGGCCTGCACAAGCCGCAGCCTCCCGCGGCCGATGCGCGCAAGGCCTGGCTGCCGGTGGCCACGCAGGTGCTGACGCGCAAGCTCGCCACCGCGCTGGGCTTGAAGGGCAAGAAGGGCGTGCGCGTGACGCAGGTGTTCCCGCGCAGCGCGGCGGTGACGGCGGGCTTCAAGGTGGGCGACGTCATCACGCACATCGACGGCCTCGCGGTGGAGGCGTCCGAGCCGCACGACAATACGGTCTTCGACGCGATGATCCGCGCCTACAAGCTCGGCTCCAAGGCCGAGCTCACCGTGCTGCGCGACGGGCAGCCGCTGAAGCTCACCGCCGACCTCGACGAAGGCCCGCAGCAGGAGCACGAGATGCGCACCTACGAGGACGTGCCGCTCGAGCTGCACGCGCGCGATCTCTCGCTCTTCGACCGCGTGCGCCGCCATCTGCCCGACGACTTCAAGGCCGTGCTGCTGACGCAGGTGGAGGCGGGCGGCTGGGCGTCGGTGGGCGGTCTGCGCGCGGACGATCTGGTGCTGGCCGTCGACGGGCAGCACATCAACCAGATCAGCGATCTCGAGGCGCAGATGCAGGCCG
>DATBAA010000425.1:0-2002 GCA_036271755.1 Myxococcales bacterium
CTTGCCGCACGTCTTCGATCGCTTCCGTCAGGCCGACAGCTCGATCACCCGCGCCCAGGGCGGGCTTGGCCTGGGTCTCGCGATCGTCAGGCATCTGATCGAGGTCCACGGCGGCACGGTCGAAGCGCGCAGCGACGGCGAGAACCAGGGCTCTGTCTTCACCGTGCGCATGCCGCTTCGGGCAGTCGCGGGCGGAGCAGCCGACGAGCGGAAGACGCCCGCGGGCGAGCTGGAAGTGCGGCTCGACGGCATCGAGGTGCTGGTGGTGGACGACGAGCCCGACGCCCGCGAGCTGGTCTCGGCCGTGCTCACCCGCAGCGGCGCGCGCGTCCGGCAGGCGGCTTCGCTGGAAGACGCGCTGGCGCGGCTGCGCGAGCAGAAGTTCGACGTGCTGCTCTCCGACATCGGCCTGCCGCAGCAGGACGGCTACGCGCTGATGCGCCGGGTGCGCGAGCTGAGCCCGGCGGAAGGCGGCCTCGTCCAGGCCGCGGCGCTGACGGCCTACGCTGGAGAAGACGATCAGCGCCGCGCGCTCGCGGCCGGGTTCCAGGCGCACGTGACCAAGCCCATCGAGCCGGCCGATCTCACTTTGCTGGTCTCTTCGCTCTCCGGCCGCGCGCACAACGAATCGCGGCGCAAGACGGCCGATGCGCGCAGCGAGCCGCCGCCCGAGACGCGCACCACCGACATCACCACGCACTAAAAGGCTCTTCCATGCCGAAAGATCTGAGGCCCAGCGCTTTGGGTGAAGCCGCGATCACCCTGGACCACGAGCTGCGCCGCTACGAAGAGCTCTCGGAAACGGCGGTGAAGATGAAGCTCAACACCGAGAAGAACCTGGAGCGCGCCACCGAGGCGCTGGCCCGGGCGGCGGAGAGCCAGGACCGCATCCACGCGCACGTGCAGTCGCTGGTGCAGGCGGTGGCGGGCGCGCGGCAGAAGCAGGAGGCCGACGCGCAGATGCTGATCGCGCGCGCGCACGAGATCGCGGCGCGCCGCAAGCAGTTCGCCGACCTGCTGCAGCGGATGGCTGGCCTGGGGCAGATGGCGAAGGAGATCCAAGAGCTTTTGAAGGGCGGCGAGCCCGCGTTCGACGAGGTCGATCAGCGCATGGCGGCGGTGGCGAGCGGCGCGGCCGACATCGAGCGCGACGCGGCCGAACAGCAGATGGAAGACATCCAGCGGCAGGCCGAGTCGCTCCGCGCCCAGGTCCTCTCCGCCCGCAACAAGATCTCCCTGCTCAAGAAACCCCACACCCAAGCGTAAGATGTAAAGTAGGGACGACATGCTGACGTCTCTACTTGTCGCGGCGGCGACTGCGATGGCTCCGCAACCCGTGCGGGTGGCCGCGGCGGCGAACCTCTCCGGCGCGCTCGAGGAAGTGCAGAAGGCCTGGTCGGCGACCTGCACCAACGGCTGCGCGTTGACCATCACCTACGGCGCATCCGGCTCGCTGGCGGCGCAGATCGAGAACGGCGCGCCCTTCGATCTCTTCCTCGCGGCCGACACGGAGTATCCGCAGAAGGTCGCCGTCAAAGGCTTCGCCGAAAGCGCGCCGTTCGTCTACGCGCGCGGCAAGCTCGCGCTCTGGGTGCCCGCGGACTCGAAGCTGCCCATCGACAAGGAGGGCGTCGCGGCGCTGCGCGATCCGTCGGTGCAGCGCATCGCCATCGGCAATCCGGCGCTGGCTCCCTACGGCAGGCTCGCGGTCGAAGCCTTGAAGGCGGCGGGGCAGGACGACCCCAAGCGGCTGGTGCTGGGAGAGAGCGTCGGTCAAGCCGCGCAGCAAGCCCAGAGCGGCAACGTGCAGGCGGCGCTGCTGCCGCTCTCGCTGGCCATGCAGATGCCCGGCCGGTACGTCGACGCGCATGGCACCGTCGATCAAGGCGGCGTGCTGCTGAAGTCCGCCCGCGACAAGACGCTCTCCCGGTCGTTCATGGAGTTCTTGCTGGGAAAGAAAGCGCGCGAGATCTTTGCGCGCCGCGGTTACGCTCCCTGATGG
>DATBAA010000426.1:0-4279 GCA_036271755.1 Myxococcales bacterium
AGGTTGTTGACGCCGAACACCACCGACCGCCGCACGTCCTTGCGGATGCTGAAGCCGTCTCCCTCCTCGACGAAGTAGCGCTCGAGCAGGTGCTTGGGGACGTCGGCGACCTGCGTGGCCGGGTAGATTCCCCGCCGCGCGGTGGTGATGGCCTTCTCGTCCACGTCGGTGCCGAAGATCTTCACGTCCTGGTTCTGGAACGCGGGGCCCATCGCCTCGGCCAATAGAATCGCGGCGGAGAACGCCTCTTCGCCGGTGGCGCAACCGGCGCACCAGATGCGAATCTCCTCGCCCGGCCGCTTCTCGCTGAACATCTGCGGCAGCACGCGCTGGCCGATCTCCGTCCAGAGATCCGGGTCGCGGAAGAACGAGGTGACCTTGATGAGCATGGCCGCGATGAGCGCGTCGAACTCCGCCGGCTGCCGCTCGAGCAGCGCCTGGTAGTCGGCGATGGTGCGGCAGCGCCGGTCGGCCATGCGCCGCTCGATGCGCCGGTGCAGGGTCGCGCGCTTGTAGTTGCGAAAGTCGAAGTGCCGCGTCTCGCGGATGCGTTCGAGGATTGCTTCGACGGCGGAATTGACCGGCGGACGCGGCACTTTTTTCTTGGCCATTGCCGCCCGTTCTTTATCACTTTGCCGCGGAGTCATGGTGCGGGTTGGAGCTTGAGCTTTTGAAGCAGCGCGACATAGCGCCTGTCCTCGCGCAGATCGCGCAGCAGCGGATCGTACTGCACGTAGCGCAGTCCGGAGTCCTCCTCGCGAATGGCGCGGTCGAACATGGTGAAGGCGCGATCGCGATCTCCCCACCAGGCATAGACTTGCGCGACCTGATAGGTGGGCGGATCGTCGAGCGCGAGCAGCCCGTCGAGCGCAGCCTTCGCCTCCCGCTGATGCCCCAGGCTGTGCTGCGAGAGCGCCACGCCCACCAGGCGGATCCAGCCCTGCTGCTTTTCGAACAAGGCCAGCGCCTCGGCCGGCTGGTTCGCGAGCAGCATGGTGAAGCCCAGCTCGCGCGGCGCCCAGACGTCGCCAGGAGCGGCCCGGAGCGCTTGCGCAAAGGCTTCGCGCGCTTCGGCGAGCTGTCCGCTGGCAGCGAGATAGCGGCCCAGGTAGTCCCAACCCAGCGGGTCGAGACGGTCGAGCGCGACTCCCTTGCGCGTCACCGCGATGGCCTCGGGAAGCTTGCCGATGGCCGCGAAGTACTGGCCCTGCCAGATATAGGTCCTGGCGTCTCCCGGAGCCGATTGCACGGCTGCCGCGAGGTCGGAGCCGGCGCCGGCCCAGTCTAAATCGATGACCATCCGGGAGATCGCCCGGGCGATGCGGGCCTCGGGAAGATCGGGCGCGAGCGCCACCGCCTTCGCCGCCTCCGCCATGGCCCGCCGCTGGCCGACGGTCCGCCACGACGGCGTGCCCTGCGCGGTGTTGACCCAAAAGCCCAGCGAAGTGCAGAGGCCCGCATGCGCCGGCGCATATGCGGGGTCGAGCGCCAACGCCCGCTCGAAGGCTTCGACCGAGAGACGGTAGTCGTTCTCCGTGTGCCGGTTGTAGAGCTGCCGCCCCCAGAGGAACTCGCTGTACGCCGCGGGGCTGGTGGTGCGGCGCGCCTCCGGCACGATGGCTTTTCCTGGCAGCAGCTTGACCTGGATCACTTCAGCCACCGAGCGTGCGATCTCGTCCTGCACCGCGAAGATGTCGCCCTGCTCGCGGTCGTAGGTCTGCGACCAGATGTGGAAGCCGTCGGCCACCTTGATGGCCTGCGCGGTGACGCGGACGCGCTTGTCGGACTTGCGCACGCTGCCCTCGAGGACGACGCCGACGCCAAGCTTCTGCCCCACCGTTCGCAAGTCTTCGTTCTTGCCCTTGAAGGAGAACGACGAGGTGCGCCCCGCGACGTGCAGGCCGTCGATCTGCGCGAGCGCGTTGAGGATCTCTTCGGAGATTCCGTCGGAGAAGTACTCCTGATCCTTCGCCGGGCTCAGGTCGACGAACGGCAGCACCGCGATCGAAGGCACCAGGATCCCGGCAGGCGCAGCCACGGACGCCGCCGCGACTTCGCCGGTCTTCGCGCGGGCGCCGGGCCGCAATACCAGGTACCAGAGCAGCCCCGGCGCGGCGGCGAGCGCGGCGATTCCCGCGAGCGCGCTCAGCAGGCGCGCGCCCTGCAAGCCCTTCGTCTTGCCGGTGCGCTCGATGCGGCCGGCGTTGACGTCGAAGATCCAGGCGAGTCCAACCACGATGGGAAAGCCGACGGCGAGCGCGACCACCAGCCAGGTCAAGACCTCGTCTGGCCAGTGCAGCCCGTGCATGATGGGCTCGATGATCTGCAGCAGCGCGAAGGCGACCACGCCATAGCCGATGACCGCCCTGAAAACGCGGCGGCGTTTGAGCTCGTCGATGAGAGAGGGCTGGTCGGCGGACAAGGCCCGCGAAGCGTATCACTTTGCAGCGCCCGCGATAGTGGTAGGAAGCCGTCATGAGCTTCTCATTGGCGGGCAAAGTCGCGGTGGTCACCGGCGCCTCTCGCGGAATCGGCGAGGCTTGCGCGCGCGCCTTCATCGCCGCGGGGGCCAAGGTGGTGCTGGCCTCGCGCAAGATCGAAGGCCTCACCGAAGTGGCGAAGTCGCTCGGCGAATCGGCGCACCCGTTCGCCGCGCACACCGGCAAGGAGGCCGACTGCAAGGCGCTCATCGCCGAGGCGGTGAAGCACTTTGGCAAGGTGGACGTGCTGGTCAACAACGCCGGCACCAACCCCTACTTCGGCCCGCTGCTCGGCACCGAAAACGCCGCCTGGGACAAGACCTTCGAGGTGAACCTGAAGGGCTACTTCTGGTGCACGCGCGAATTGGCCAACCACTGCATCTCGCGCGACGCGCCCGGCTCGGTCATCAACATCGCAAGCGTGCTGGGCAAGCGCGCCGCGCCGCTGCAGGGCGCTTACGGCATGACCAAGGCCGCGGTCATCTCCATGACCCAGACGCTCGCTTACGAATTGGGCGCGGCGAAGATTCGCGTCAACGCCATCGCGCCCGGGCTCATCGACACCAAGCTCGCCTCCGCGCTGGTGAACGACAAGGAGTTTGCCGAGGGCTGGCGGCAGCGCACGCCCATTGCCCGCGTGGGACAACCGTCGGAGATCGCAGGCGGAGTGCTCTTCCTCGCCAGCGACGCTTCGGCTTATGTGACTGGCGAAGTCCTCACCATCGACGGCGGCCTGACGCTGACCTGAGGTAAACGCATGCGCCTGTTTCTCTTGTTGGCCCTCATCGCCTCCGCTGCGTCCGCCGCAGACCCCGGCACAGAGCCCTTCCCCATCAGCCTCAAGACCGGCAAGAGCATCGCGCTGTGCAAGACGGGCTCCATCACCTGCCCCGCGGCCTCGCCCATCTGCGACGACACTTCCGTGGTCGAAGCCACCACCACCGCGGAGGGCCTGGTCTTCAAGGGCCTCAAGGAGGGCAGCACGCTCTGCTCCGCCGCCAGCAGCAACGGCCTGGGAAGCCGCCGCGTCTACCGGGTGACCGTGACGCCTTAGGTATGGAAGTGGTAGGGGAAACAGAGTGGCTTTACAAAGCACCAACCTTCCGTGGGACGCGCCCGACCTCCTCTCCGGTCAGCGCAGCATGCTGGTCGTCTATCGCGGCGCGGAGCCCATCGACACCATCGCGCTGGAAGAGGCCACGGTCTTCGTCGGCCGGGCGGCGCACAACCAGCTGGTGCTGAGCGATCCAAGCGTCGCGCCCGAGCACTTCCGCATCCAGCGCGAGCGCGACGGCTGGCTGCTCCTGGACCTGGGCTCGGCGGTGGGCACCTTCGTCGACGGAGATCGCGTGAAGCGCGCCTGGCTCAAGCCCGGCGCGGAGATTCGCGCCGGCGCGGTGATGCTGCGCTTCACGTCGCAGAAAGAGCGGCTGCGGGTAAAGCCCAGCGAAGCGCATAGATTCGGTTCGCTGGTGGGCGACAGCGTGGTCATGCGCGAGGTGTTCGGCCTGCTCGATCGCATCGCGCCCACCGAGGCGACGCTGCTGGTCGTCGGCGAGACCGGCACCGGCAAAGGCGCCCTGGCGCGGTCGGTGCACGAGAAGAGCCAGCGCGCCAACGGACCTTTTCTGTTGGTGGACTGCGGCGCCGTGAGCGAGAGCCTCATCGAGAGCGAGCTCTTCGGCCACGAGCGCGGCGCCTTCACCGGCGCGGAGCGGCAGCGCATCGGCCTCTTGGAGGCGGCCAGCGGCGGCACGCTCTTCCTCGACGAAATCGACGACCTGCCGCTGGAGCTGCAG
>DATBAA010000427.1:0-3000 GCA_036271755.1 Myxococcales bacterium
CTCGAGCCGCTCCACTTCCGGAATGGCCGTCGAGACGCAGGGCAGGCCAGCGGCGAGATACTCGCGCACCTTCAACGGATTGGCATTCAAGGTCAGCTCATTGACCCGGAACGGCATCAGCGCCACGTCGAAGGCCTTCGCGTAGCGGGGCAGGTCGGCATACGGCCTGCGCCCCAGGAAGCGGATGTTCTTCGCGCCCTCCAAGGCCTTCATGTCCGTCGTGGAGCTGCCGACGAGGACGACGGTTCCGCCGGAGAAAGCGTCGGCGACGTGGCGGATCAGCTCGAGATCCACCCAGTCGGCGATCAAACCCCAGAAGCCGATGATCGGGCCCGGCGCGCCCTTCAATTCATCGGGAATGGTCGTGGCCGGATTGAAGGCCTTGGCGAAATGTTCCAAATCCACGCCGTGCTGCACCAGGTGCGAATTCGGGTTCACCTTGACCTTGTCCGCGCGCAGCTTCTCGGCCGAGGTGATGACCACGTCGGCCTTGAGCAGCAGCCGCCGCTCCAGCTCACGGATCTCGTGCGCCGGGGCGTCGCTGAAGGCGCTGAACTCGTCGACGCAGTGATAGACCACCAGGGACTCGCCCAGCGTGCCCACCACCGGCGCTGCCGAGGGCAGGAAGCTCCAGCTGATGACGTCCTTGAAATTGAGCGCCTTCATGGCGTGCTCGACCTGCGCCTTGAGCAGCGCGCCGTTCGCCGCGCGCACCCACTCATTGCCATAGAAAGGAATGGCCAGCGGCGTCAGCACCCAGATGTTCGGGTGGCGCTCCTTCACGCCTTCGATGGCCCCGGCGATCTTCTTGAAGATGCGCTTGGCGTCGCGCGTGCTGGCTGTCGGCTTGCGGTTGCCGATGCTGTTGACCCACAGCACGCGGTTTTCGCGCGCGAGGATCTTCATCGCGTGCATCTTGGACAGCGGGTCGCCGTCCCAGTCATTGGAGAAACAGACGATGTCACGACCCTTGAGTGCGCCCATGCCCTGTCCAGCCTTTCGCTTCGCCGTATTTGGATTCGGTGTGGTTGAAATGGAAGTGGCCATGCCGGAGGAAGCGACCGCGGGGCCCACGTCGAAGCGCTTGCGCCACTTCTCCAGGACCCAGAGCGCGTAGAGCTCTTCCTTGCGGTCGGCCTTGCCCGACTTGTGCTCTTCGAGCAGCTCGCGCACGGCCTTCTCGCCGAAGCGGGTGCGCGGAAGAGAATCGGAAGCCAGCAGCTCTTCGCGCAGCGGCTCGTAGAGCTGCTTGCGCATCCAGTTGGCGACCGGGACGGTGAAGCCGCGCTTGCCGCCGGCGACGCACTCTGCCGGCAGCCGGTGGCGCGCGGCCTCGCGCAGAATCCACTTGCCCTGGCCGTTGCGCATCTTCACAGACGCGGGCAGTCCC
This sequence comes from Myxococcales bacterium, assembly GCA_036271755.1. GTDB lineage: Bacteria > Myxococcota > Myxococcia > Myxococcales > 40CM-4-68-19 > 40CM-4-68-19. The sequence continues at coordinate 1,391 of DATBAA010000427.1, forward strand.
GCGCTCCACTCGATCAAGCGGTGATCGAGAAACGGCACGCGCAGCTCGATGGAGGTGGCCATGGTGATCTTGTCGGCCTTCACCAACAGATCGTCGGGCAGCCAGACGCGGCGGTCCAACTCCAGCATCCGCTCCAGCGGCGGCAGACCCTTGGTCTCGCGCCAGATCGAAGCCAGGTGTTGCACCACGCTCTCGCTCGCCTTCGACGCCGGAACGCCGGTGAGCTTGGCCTTCTCGTCGTCGGCAAAGGCCACCGAGATGCCGCGATAGCGCTGCTCCAGCGGCATCGACATCCAGCGCAGATACTTTCGCGCCTTGGGGCTGGTCACGTATCGCGCGGCCGTGCCGGCGAAAGGAGCCGCGAGCTTCAGCTGCTCCATCAAGAGCATGGTGCGGTAGACCGGATAGCCGGCAAACACCTCGTCGGCGCCCTCGCCCGAGAGCACGACCACCACTTCCTCGCGCGCCTTCTTGCTCAAGTAATACAAAGGCACGCAGGCAGCGTCGGCGACGGGCTCGTCGAGGTGCCACACCAGCTGCGGCAGGAAGTCGTGGAAGTCCTGCGCGGTCACCAGCACTTCGCGGTGCTCGGTGCCCAGCGCCTTGGCCACGCGCCGCGCCTGGTCCAATTCGGACGAGCCGTCGTCGGCGAGATAGCCCACCGAGAAGCTCTTCACGCCGCCTTCGCCTGCCTCTTTGCGAAGGTCGATCATCTGCGCGGCGATGATGCTCGAGTCGAGTCCGCCGCTGAGGAAGACGCCCACCGGCACGTCGGCCATCAGGCGCGCCTTGGTGGCCTCCTTGCTGCGCGCCCAGACCTCGCGTGCCAGCTCTGCGTCGCCGCGCGTGTCCACGGTCCCGGGAAATTCGACCTTCCAGAAGCGCTTGATTTCCAGCTCGCCGTTCTTGTACGTCGCGCACGACCCGGGCGGCAGCTTCATGATGCCGTCGAACATGGTCAGCGGCGCCGGCACGTAGCGCATGCTCAGATAGAGATCGAGCGAGTCGTTGTTCAGGTTGCGCGGAATGGTTTCATCGCAGAGCAGCGATTTGATTTCGCTGCCGAAGACGAATCGGTCGGCGCCGAGATGATAGTAGAGCGGCTTCTTGCCCAGGCGGTCGCGAGCCAGGAAGAGCGTCTGCTTCCGCTCGTCCCAGATGGCGAAGGCGAACATGCCGGCGATCTTTTCCGGCAGCTTGTCGCCCCACTCTTCATAGCCGTGCACCAGCACTTCGGTGTCGCAGCGCGAATGAAAGACATGCCCTTTTGCGATGAGCTCGTCGCGCAGGCCCAGGTGATTGTAGATCTCACCGTTGAAGGTAATCGTGACCTTGGCGTCCTCGCAGCCGTGCATCGGCTGGGCGCCGTTGGCGGACAGGTCGATGATGGAGAGCCGCCTATGGCCGAGCGCGACCGGGCCCTTGAAGAAGTGGCCGTCGCCGTCGGGTCCGCGATGCGAGATGACGTCCGTCATGCGGCGCAGCAGCGCCTCGCCGCCAGATTGCTGCGCGGAACGCTGTGAGTCGCGATTCACGAAACCGCTGATGCCGCACATCGGTCCTCCGTAAAGCCGTACAGGGCAAGGATTCGAGAGAAAGGATCCGCCGCA
>DATBAA010000428.1:0-6461 GCA_036271755.1 Myxococcales bacterium
CTGAAAGCCCTCTACGGGCCCGTTCGGCCTGCGGCGCGTTGTCGCGCGCGCTGCGTCGTCGCAACCGCGACGCCCTCCATGGTTGACCGAGAGGAGAGTTACCGCTACACGACGCGCATGGGTCCTCTCACGAATTTCTGGGCGATCGTCTCGGTGCCCGACAACATCCCCATCGTCTTCATGCTCATCCTCGTCGGCTACTTCACCTACTTGTCCTTCGACGAGGCCCGCAAGAACGACCGCCTCATCCGCGAAGGCCGCAAAGACCAGATCCTCCGCCGCATGCAGGACTGAGTCTCTCGAAGCTCCAGCGCTCCCTTTCACCGCAAAGCGCGCGAAGCACGCAAAGGGGCTCTTCCCAAGCTGGCCCCAAGTTTCTTTCTGGTCCGACTTACCGCCGTGCGCCGCGGTGTGCTACCGGCGGCGCTCCGCACCAACATCAAGAAAACTCCTGATGGCCGGTGGTGCAGACCCTTTGCGCGCTTCGCGCGCTTTGCGGTTGAAACGAAGAGAGAGCTATTTGAGGAGGCGGCGGGCGGGCTCCAGGTAGGTCATGTCGAGCTTGTCGATGGAGTCGCAGCCGAGGAGCTTCATGGTGCGGTCGAAGTCGGCGAAGAAGATCTCCACCGCGCGCTTGACGCCTTCGTCGCCGAAGGCCGCCATTCCGTAGGCGTAGCCGCGGCCGAGCAGGACGGCGCGGGCTCCCATGCAGAGCGCCTTCACCACGTCGGCGCCGCGGCGGACGCCGCCGTCGAAGAGCACCTCGATCTGCGAGCCGACGGCCTGGACGATCTCGGGCAGGACTCGCAGCGTCGCCGCCACCCCGTCGAGCTGGCGGCCGCCGTGGTTGGAGACGACGAGGCCTTGCGCGCCGACGTCGACGCAGCGCTTGCCGTCCTCGGCGGTGAGGACGCCCTTCATCGCGATGGGACCAGGCCAGGCCGCGCGCACCCACTTCATGTCGTCCCAGGTGAGGATGGCGTCCGAGAGCGCGAGGCTGACGTCGATGAGCTCGAGCGGCTTGCCGTTGATGACGATGTTGGGCAGCGCGGGCACGCCGCCGTCCATCAAGAAGTTCCACAGCCAGCGCGGGTGCATCATGATCTCCGGCAGGTAGGGAATCTTGCCGAAGAGGCTCTTGCCCAACAGCTTCGCGTTGCCGTTGCGGACGTCGCGCTCGCGCATGCCGGCGACGGGCGTGTCGATGGTGACGAGCAGCGTCTCGTAGCCGGCCTTGCGCGCGCGGGCGAGCGCGGGCTCCACCGTGTCGCGGCCGCCGATCGTATAGAGCTGATACCAGAGCGGACCGGTCGCCTCGGCGCGCACTCTCTCGATGGCGTGGCCGGCGATGGTGGGCAGCGCGTAGGTGATGCCGGCGGCGGTGGCGCCCTTGGCCGCCGCGATCTCGCCGCGCGGATGCAGGAGCCGGCTGTAGCCGATGGGCGCGAGGATCATCGGCATGGCCAGATCGGTGCCGCACACCTTGCGGCGGCTCTCGACCTTGGTGACCTTGGAGCCGTTGCGCGGGCGGAAGATCCAGTCGCCAAATGCGTCGATGTTCTCGCGCAGCGTCACTTCAGCTTCGGCTGCTCCGTCCAGATAGTCGAAGACGCCGCGCGGCAGGCGGCTCTTGGCGGCATTGCGAAGGTCGTTGATGTCGACGATTTTCGAGAGCTTGGGCACGGCTGAACGGAATGCCGCGCGGAGGCGCGAAGGTCAAGGGCGCGTCTTGCCGTCCGCCGTGCCGAGAACGCCGTAGAGCTCCGGACGGCGATCGCGGAAGAAGCCCCAGGCGCCCCGGGTCCGCCGCAGGTGGTCCAGATCGAAGCTGGCGGTGACTATCCCGGTCTCCTCCCGGCCGAGCTCGGCCACCTTGTCGCCGCGCGGGTTGGCGATGAAGGACGAGCCGTAGAACACCTGGCCCTCTTCGGTGCCGACGCGATTCGCCGCCACCACCGGCATGACGTTGGAGACGGCGTGCCCGACCATGGCGCGCTGCCACGGATCGCGCGTATCGAGCTCGGGGTCGTGCGGTTCGCTGCCGATGGCGGTTGGATAGAAGAGGATCTCCGCGCCCAGCAAGGCCATGGCGCGCGCGGTCTCGGGGAACCACTGGTCCCAGCAGATGCCCACGCCGATGGTGGCGTGCTTCGTCTTCCACACCTTGAAGCCGGTGTCGCCGGGGCGGAAGTAGAACTTCTCTTCGTAGCCCGGACCGTCGGGGATGTGGCTCTTGCGGTAGAGGCCCATCACCTCTCCGCCGGCGTCGATCATGGCGATGCTGTTGTAGTGCGCCTGGCCCGCGCGCTCGAAGAACGAGACGGGAATGGCAATGTTCAACTCCCTGGCGAGCCTGGCGAAGCGCGCGACGGTCTCGTTGCCCTCGAACGGCCGCGCCCAGTCGAAGAACGACTCCTTCTCGTGGCGGCAGAAGTAAGGACCTTCGAAGAGCTCTGGCGGGAGCACGATCTGCGCGCCCTTCCCTGCGGCCTCGCGCACCAGCTTCTCGACGCGGGCGACGTTCTCTTCGCGCTCGCCGCCGAGCGCGCACTGCACCGCCGCTACCTGGACGCTCATCGGGGAACCTGCTGGGTGATGCAGTGGAAGGCGCCGCCGCCGGTCAAGATGGCGCGCGCGTCGACCGGTACGATGCTGCGGCCGGGGAAGAGTTGCCCGATCATCCGCGCCGCTTCGTCGTCGTACGGCGTGCCGTAGGCAGGCACCACCACCGCGCGGTTGCCGATGTAGAAGTTGACGTAGCTGGCCGGCACCGGGCCGTCCTTGCCCTCGACCAGGCCCGGCGAGGGAATGCGCACCACCTCCAGCTTGCGGCCCTTGGCGTCGCGCGCCTGCGACAGCTCGCGGGCGATGGCGTCGAGCGCCTCGCGGTTCGGGTCGTCGCTGCCCGAAGGCCGCATGCAGACCACGCGGCCGGTGGCGGCGAAGCGGGCGACGTTGTCGACGTGGCCGTCGGTGTGATCGTTCAAGAGGCCATCGCCCAGCCAGATGGTTTGCGCGATGCCCAGCTGCTCCTGCAAGCCCCCTTCGATGGCCAGCGCGTCCAGCTGCGGGTTGCGGTTCTGGTTGAGCAGGCACTGCCGGGTGGTGAGGCAGGTGCCCTCGCCGTCGACGTCGATGGAGCCGCCCTCGAGGATCCAGGGCGTGCAGAACTCGCGCAGGCCAGCCAGGATGGCGATGCGGGCGGCCACCTCGTTGTCGTGCTCGAGCACGTACTTGCCGCCCCAGCCGTTGAAGCCGAAGCGGGCCGAGGCCACCTCGCCGGTGATCTTGCGGACGAAGATGGGCGCGGTGTCGCGCAGCCAGATGTCGCCAAACGGCATGCGGTGGAAGCGCGCGTCCACGCGGGCCAGCGCCTGGCGGGCGAGCGCTTCGTTCCCCGCGTCGGGAACCAGCACCTCCACCCGCTCGCCCGAGGCAATGGCGCGCGCCATCCTGGTCCAGGCGGCGCGGGCCGGCTCGAGGTTGTCCTGCCAGAGCGAGGCGTCGCTGGGCCAGGCCACCCAGCAGGCGGCGTGCGGCATCCACTCTGCGGGCTGCAAAAAACCTTGCTCTTGCGGCGTGGCCATCGAAGGCCGCGCAGCATATTGAGCCGCGCGCAGAACGCAACCAGCCTTAGATTTTATGCTGTGCGTAGGCTTGCGGAAGGTGCTTCTTGGCCAGCTTCGCCAGCTCGTCGCCGTCGAGGAGATCGACGGGGTTGCCACGCGCCGCCTCGCGCGCCTCGGTGCTGAAGGTGCCGAGCGTCACCAGGATGCCTTTGGCCACCAGCTCGGCCCGCGCGCTCTCGATCAGGTTGCGGACGTCCTCCACTTCGACCGGCACGCCGGGGGCGCCGAAGAGGCCCAGCACGTAGAGGCGTCCGCCGCGGATGGGCGTGGGGTCGTTGACGAAGAGCTCGACCGTGCGGTTGCCGCGCTCGCTCCGCTCGGGGTGAAAGCCCATCTCGGCGAAGAGCGTGAGCAAGAGCCGCTGGAAGCCCTCGATGCCGTAGCCGCGCACCCAGGAGAGCTCGCCGTGACCTTCGCGCGCCAGGTTCTCGGGCGAGGCCGGCGAGACCGGCTGGCCGCGGCCGATGAAGAGAATGAGCAAGAAGCCGACGCCGGTGGCGAGGCCCGCGACGATGAGGATGCCCATGCCGCCTCCGCTCCGAAATGAAACACACCACCCCGGTTCTGCGCGGGGTGGTGGACCTGTCCGGGATCGAACCGGAGACCTCTAGAGTGCGATTCTAGCGCTCTCCCAGCTGAGCTACAGGCCCACATTTCCTGCGTTCTTGCGCCGCCGCAACGGGGGAGATCCGCACAGCGAGGGGCGGCGATGTATCGCCCTCTCCCCCGTGATGTCAAGCGCGGCCTCGGCCAGCCACGAACCGGACTCTGGACGCGCCAGGCCCGCAATGGTGTTACAAGGCGCGCCACCGTGGCCGAGGAAGCTCTACAGAAACTGAGGCAGGAGACGGCGCGGCGGCGGACGTTCGCGATCATCTCGCACCCCGACGCCGGCAAGACGACGCTGACGGAGAAGCTGCTGCTCCACGGCGGCGCCATCCACCTGGCCGGCGCGGTCAAGGCGCGCGGGCAGCAGCGGCACGTCACCAGCGACTGGATGGAGCTGGAGCGGCAGCGCGGCATCAGCGTCACCTCCAGCGTGCTGCAGTTCGAGCACGACGGGCACCGCATCAACCTGCTCGACACGCCGGGCCACCAGGACTTCTCCGAGGACACCTACCGGACGCTGGCGGCCGCCGACGCGGCGGTGATGCTGATCGACAGCGCCAAGGGCGTGGAGGCGCAGACCCGCAAGCTCTTCGCCGTCTGCCGCCGCCGCGGCATTCCCATCTTCACCTTCGTCAACAAGATGGACCGCGTGGGCCGCGAGCCGTTCGATCTCCTCCACGAAGTGGAGGAGGTGCTAGGCATCCGCACCTGCCCCATCAACTGGCCCATCGGCCAGGGGCGCGACTTCAAGGGCGTCGTCGACCTCTTCGACAAGGATTGGCGGCGGCTGCCCATCCCGGCGGACGCCACCCAGCAGGTCCGCGAAGACATCGAGCTGTTGCAGACCGCGGGAGACGCCTTCGACGCCGAGCTCATCCGCAAGGGTCTGCTCTCGCCGGCCTTCTTCGGGTCGGCCATGACCGAAGTGGGCATCGACGAGTTTCTCGCCTCCTTCGTGCGGCTCGCGCCCCCTCCCGGCGCGCGCATCAAGGTGGACGGCGAGCCGGTGCAGCCCACCGAGCCGCGCTTCTCGGGCTTCGTCTTCAAGATCCAGGCGAACATGGACCCGGCGCACCGCGACCGCCTCGCGTTCCTGCGCGTCTGCTCGGGAAAGTTCGCGCGCGGCATGGACGCGCGGCTGCCCAGAGAAGAAAAACCTTTGCGCCTCTCGATGCCCCACCAACTTTTCGGAGCCGACCGGCACGTCATCGAGGAGGCCTGGCCGGGCGACGTCATCGGCCTCTTCGACACCGGCAACTTGCGCATCGGCGACACGCTGGCGGAGGGCGTGCCCTTCGAGTACGCCGAGCTGCCGCGCTTCTCTCCCGAGATCTTCACCCGGGCCCGCGCCAAGGACGCCTTGAAGCGCAAGCAGTTCGAGAAGGGCCTGGAGCAGCTCTCGCAAGAGGGAGCCATCCAGATCTTCCATCCGCGCGGCGGCGGCATGCGCGATCCGATCCTCGGCGCGGTGGGTGCCCTGCAGTTCGAAGTGCTGCAGTATCGGCTGGAGCACGAGTACAACGCGCAGCTCGTCCTGGAGCGGCTGCCCTATCAGGTGGCGCGCTGGGTCTCGGGCAAGGATTTCGACGCCAACAAGTTCGAGCAGGAGACCGACGCCATGTGCGTCGAGGATCGCGACGGAAACGCCATTGCCCTCTTCAAGAGCGAGTGGAACCTGAACTACGCCATGGGCCGGCACACCGACTGGACCTGGTCGCCGACCGCGCCGGTGGTGCCGCTGGCGAAGAGGAAGTGAAGCGGGCCATAGCGCTCGTGCTTCTCTTCGCGGCGCTGGTGGGCTTCCGGCCGCTGGCGGGTTTCTACCTGGAGAAGCGGCTCATCGTGCCGGTGGGGCCGGGCAAGCCCGCTCCTTACGAAGAGGTGGTCTTCGACAGCGGCGGCCGCAAGCTGCACGGGTACTGGGTGCCGGCAGACGGCCCCGGCCTGCTCATCTTTCACGGCAACGCCGAGTCCATCTCGCACTGGCCAGAAGCGCTCCAGCTGCTGCACGAGGCGGGAATCGCGGCCATGGTCTTCGACTACAGCGGCTACGGCGCTTCAGAGGGCAAGGCGAGCCTCGAGCACTTCCACCAGGACGGTCTCGCGGCGTGGAAGGCCTTTCGCGAGAAGCTGCCGAAGGGCCGGCGCGCCTGCGCTTACGGCATGTCGTTGGGCTCCGCCGTGCTGCTCGACGTGGCGAGCGAGATCAATCCCGACTGCGCC
>DATBAA010000429.1:0-1580 GCA_036271755.1 Myxococcales bacterium
GCGCTGGAGCCGCGGCTGCAACTCGAGTCGGGAGAGATCGCGAAGGGCCTTCCGCGCGGCGAGTTCGATCTGGTGCTCGCGGCCAACGTGCTGGTCGAGACGCCCATCGACTTCGCACAATCGGGCGTGCTGGTGCTGCTCGAGCCGGCGCTCAGAGAGACGGGCAGGGCGCTCTTGCAGCTGCGCGACAAGCTGCTCACCCAGGGCTGGTTCGCGCACGCGCCGTGCCTGACGCAGAAGCCATGCCCCGCGCTCGCGTCGCCCAAGGATTGGTGCACGCTGGAGGCGCGCTGGACGCCGCCGAAATACTTCCGCCAGCTCGCCGACGCGACCGGGCTGCGCGCCGACGAGCTGCTCTCGTACAGCGCCGTCGTGCTGCGGCGAACGCCGCCCGCGGAAAAGCCAGGCTCTTGGCGGGTGGTCGGCCTCGCGCCTCCCGAGAAGGGCAAGCGGCGCGTCTGGGTGTGCAGCGACGAAGGCCGCTTGGCGGCGGTGCGCCTCGACCGGGACGCAAGCGAAGAGAACGCCGCGTTCGATGAGCTGCGGCGCGGCGATCTGGTGCAGCTGGGCCGCGTCGAGCCGCGCGGCGATGGCCTGCGGCTGGGCAAGGATTCGAAGGTCGAGCGCGGATGAAGCTCGTCGTCATCGTCGGCCCCACCGCTTCGGGCAAGACCGGGTTCGCCATCGAGCTGGCGCAAAGACTCCACGGCGAGATCGTCTCGGCCGACAGCCAGCAGTGCTACCGCGGCCTCGACATCGGCACCGCCAAGCCGACGCCCGAGGAGCAGGCTAGAGCGCGCCATCATCTGCTCGACGTGGCCGATCCGGAGCAGCAGCTCGACGCCGCGCAGTTTGTACAAATGGCCGACCGGGCCATCGCGGAGATCCGCGGCCGCGGCAAGACCGTCCTCGTCGCCGGCGGCACGGGCCTCTGGATCCGCGCGCTCCTCAAGGGCCTCGTCGACGCGCCCGGCGCTTCGCCGGCCTTTCGCGAGCAGCTGCGCAAAGACCTGGACGAGCACGGCCTCAAAGCGCTTCACCAGCGGCTGCGCGGCGTCGATCCGCAGGCCGCGGAGACCATCCGGGAGAATGACCGCGTCCGCATCGAGCGCGCCCTCGAGGTGCATGCGCTCTCGGGCCGCCCGCTGAGCGAATTGCAGCGAGAACATCGGTTCCAAGAGGCCCGCTACGAGTCGCTGATGCTGCGCCTCGATCCGCCGCGCGAGCTCCTGCACCAGCGCATCGAGCAGCGCACGCGGCACCTCTTCGGAAGCGGCGCGCTGCAAACGGAGACGGAGTGGCTGCTGCAGCGGGGCGCCTCGAAGGCGCTGAAGATCATCGGCTACGGCGAGTGCGCCCAAGCGCTCCAGACGGGCGACTGGCCGGCGGCCGAAGCGCGCGTCAACGCCCGCACGCGGCAGTACGCCAAGCGCCAGCGCACGTGGTTCGCCCGCGAGGCAGAGGCGCTGCCCTGGCCGCTCGATCCCGATGCCATCGAACGTCAGGTGCGCGATTTTCTCGACGCGCCGCGTCTTTCGAGCTGAGCTTCCCTCTGATACGAGCCGCGACCTCCCGAATGG
>DATBAA010000430.1:0-1506 GCA_036271755.1 Myxococcales bacterium
AAGGCGGCGCCGCGTACCAGCGTGCGCTTGCCGTCCGGTGAAATGCGATAGAGCACCCGCGGGGCGAGCGGGCCGCCGAGGGTTTCGACCTGATAGACGCTGCGATTCTGCTCCCTGGCGAGCGCGAGCAGTTTGGCCTGCAGCTGCTGCGCGGAGAGCGGCTCGGTGGACTTCACGAGGAACACCGCTGCGCGGGAGTGCGCCCCCTGGCCGGGAATCGCGCGGCCGTGGCCGTTGGACTGCGGGAAGTCCTTCACCGGCTCGCGGCCGATGAGATAGTTCACCAGATTGCCGTGATCGACGATGCTGACTGGCTGGGCGGGCTCGCCTTCGTCGTCGACGGCGTAGGCGCCGAGCAGGGATTGACCATCGAAGGAGCGCAGGGTGGGATCGTCGACGACAGAGAGAAACGGCGCCAACACTTCGCTCTTGTAGCTGGAGAGATAGGCGCCGCGCGTACGCGCGGTGGTGCCCATGTCAGGGCGGTCGGCTTCGATGTTGGGAACGACGAGGCGATTGAAGACGTCGGCTGCGGCGTCGGCGGAGAAGAGCACAGGGCCGTGGTAGTCGTCCGCAGCGACGACCGGCGCGTGGCGCAGATCGTTGTAGCTTTCGAGATCGTCGAGAGTGCGCTGGCGCAGCGAGGCCCAGCTTTCGAGACCGGCGGCGGTGGTGGCAGTGGTTCCATTGTCGCGGCCGAGTTGCATGCCATCGGGCGCCTGGCCACCGACAGCGACCATGTCCTGATAGCCGGAGTAGGCGTGGCGCAGCACTGTGCCCTCAGTATTCACGGTGTAACGGTTGACGACGACGGCCGTGACGTTCGCGCTGGAGTACTGCACGTCAGCCGCGAAGGAGCGGACCTCAGGCGCGGTGGCGAAGAGTCCGCTGGCCTGGAGGATGCGCTTCTTCCACTCGGTGCGGTCGAGATCGAGCGTGAGCAGCGGCTCGATGTGGGTGATGGGCTTGGCGGGAGAAAAGTCGTTGGCGGTGGGCGGCGTCTGGTACTGCTTGAGCGCGGCCTGCTTGGCGGCGTAGGCGCGCAAGGCGCTCTTGTAGGCCTCGTCGGTGGCGGTCCACAGCGCGAAACGCAATGCGTCGGCGTCGTTGTCGGTGGGCGCGAGCTCGAGCGATCCCTCGCCGCGCGCGGAGCTGGAGTCGGTGGTGTAGCTGCCGACACGCACCTCGACACGCACCACGCGCTGGCGGTTCTCCGTCTCGCGGGTCAGGGCGCCGTAGTTGGCGACGGCTTCGTAGGTGTGGATGTCTTCCAGCCGATACTGCATGAAGTACGGCCGCTGCATGCCGGGCAGCACAAGGAGCTGCTGCTCGCGGGCGAGTTCGGCCTTCATGGCTTCGAGGATGGAGTCGCTAGCGGATTGTGCGGTGGCTGCGGTGTGAGGCCTGGAGTGCGGTGCGGGGACCTGGGCGTGGAGAGCGGCGGTGAAGAGCAGAGAGCATGCGGCGAGGGTGAACATCGCGAAATACAGGGATCCTGCCCCTTCG
>DATBAA010000431.1:0-5754 GCA_036271755.1 Myxococcales bacterium
GGGGTTGGTCTGGTGTGGGACGTGCGGACGCCGCCCGCCAGCTATCTCGCGCCCGATCTGGTGGCCGGCAGCCCGTCGCCGGCCGCCGGCGATCAGCTGCCAGCGGCTGCTCCCTGATCGCGTTATAGCTGTCCCATGCGCGCAGGGGCGGCGGTGTCGCGGGAAGAGAACGTGCAGCTGGCGGCGCGCGACGCGGCGACGCGCGCTCTAGACGCGGCCGGTCTGGACGAGGCGGGCTGCGTCCTGGTCGCGGCGACTCCCGAGCATCTGGACGAATCGATCGAGCTCTGCGAGGCCCTGCGAGATGCCTGCGGGGCGGGCGTGCAGATCGTCGGCGGAGCCACCTCTGCCGCCTTCACGCCCGGCGATGCCGACACCGAAGAGGGTCCGGCGCTGGGCGTCCTGGTGCTCGAGCAGCCGGGGCATCTCTTCTCCTTCCGCGCCGACGAACCGCAGTCCCTGAAGGCCGCGGCGCAGCGGGCCGGTCCGGGCGCGCTGGGCATCGTCTTCGCCGACCCGGCGGCGCCGCTGCAGCGCCTCTTGGGCGCGCTCGGGCGCGATGCGTCGCAGGCCCGCGTCGCCGGCGGAGGCGTGGCCATCGAGGGCGGCCTGCTGCTCGACGACGACGTCTCCGAGGCCCATGCGGTGGGGGCGTTCTTTCCCGCGCCGGGCAGGGTGGCGGTGGCGCAGTCGCACTCGCCCATCGGCAAGCCGATGCTGGTCACCCGCTCCGAAGGCCGCTCGCTCCTGACGCTCGATTCGCAGCCGGCGGTGGAGGCTTTGGCGGCGCTGGCCGAGCTTCCCGGGCTCTCCGGAGACGCGCTCCAGTTCGTCGCGCTGGGTCTCAGCCCGCGCCCGGGCGAGGCGTTTTCGCCCGACGACTTCATCTCCGTGCAGCTCCTGGGCATCGACGAGGATCGCGCCGCCATCGAGACGGGCGTTCCGGTGCCCGAGGGCCACTCGGTCTCCTTCACCCTGCGCGACGGCATGGGCGCCCGCCGCACCCTGCAGAGCGCGCTCACTCGCATGGGCCCGGTCTTGCCGGCCTGGGGCCTCTACTTCGACTGCGCCAGCCGGGGCAGCACCCTGTACGGAGTCGATGGGCTCGATCTCGGACTGATCGAAAAGTCGCTTGGTGCGTTCCCTCTGCTGTCGCTGCGGACGAGCTTCGAGCTGGGCCCGGCCGGCGACGCAACCAGCGTGCACCTCTTCAGCGGGGTGCTCGCTTTGGGAGACAAATGAAAACGTTGCTTTGCTTCTTCCTGTTCGGCTGTGCAACCACCGCGGTGAACCGCACCGGAGAGATCTACGATCGGCCCGCCGCCGCCAACGCGCGAGTCGAAGTGCTCGAGCTGGGTTGGGACTCCGTCGAGGATCCTCAAGTCGGCCACCCGCCGGTGGTGGACGTGAAGAGCCCCCGCCACTACCGCGGGCTCGTCCTGGAGCAGGCTCAAGATCTGGCCCAGAGATGCAACACCAGCGCTTTGTCCTTCGAGCAGCTGGCCCGCGCGAGCGGCCCGCAGGCCAATGCGGAGTCCAAGTTCGTCAAGGCCGGCTCGCAGCTGGCCTATCGCGACGCAGCGCTGCGGTTGAAGGTGGGAGAGTGCACCGCGGTCGAGGGTCCTGCCTCCGACTTCGTGGTGAAGCGTGTCGAGTAACCACGCATTGCGCTGCCGGACGCGTCCATGATGTTGTGGGTGCGACCCGGGAGACCCATGCGATTCCTCATCCTCTTCGTCCTCGCCACCACCGGCGGGGCGGCGCTGGCGCAACACCAGGACAAAGGCGAGCTCTGCGCCGAGGACGTCGACTGCAAAGGCGATCAGATCTGCGTGCGCCAGGTCTGCGTCGCGCCGCCCGAGCCGGAGAAGCCCGCTCCTGCTCCCGCCACGGCGACGGCGGTCAGCGTCGTGCCCGTCTCGCGGATGGAGTTTTCCATTGCTCCTGAAGTGGGCCTCGTCTCGCTGGCGCAGAACGATCGCAGCGCCACCAACCCCTACTTCGGCGTCATCATGACCAACGCCTACAGCGTGGCGCCCGCGCTGGGCTTCGTGGTGGCGGTGAACCTGCGCTACTCGCACCCGAGCGAAGGCGAGTTGGACCGCTACCTCTCCATCGCCGGCGGCTTGCGGCTGCAGACCCGCTCGCGGGCCTTCGCCATCGACCTGCTGGTCGGCTGGACGCAGCTCTACGCCTACCAGAGCGTGGGCGGCGTCGCGCAGAACGGCTCCAGCGACGGCACGGCGCTGGGGCTCCTCGCCCACTACCGGGTCTGGGGACCAATCGACATCGAGCTCAAAGGCCAGGAGAACATCTTCACCGGCTTCAAGTCCCCCGAGATCGGCCTGGGGCTCGGCGTCCGTCTCTAATCGGCCGGGTCGATGGGGTCGTGCGGGGCGAGAAAGCCTTCGAACTGCAGCCCCACGCTCGTCGGCAGCTGCCAGCGGACTTTGGCCAGGACCCGCACCGCACGGCCGGTGCGAGGCAGGTTGATCCTGGCCACCACGTCGGTCACTCCCGGCGGAAGCTTTTCGATGTTGAGCAAGGCGCCGCCGGGCGAGATGTTGGCGATCTCGCCCTCGAACTCCTGCCCGCGCCAGGTGAGCTGCGCCGGCAGTTGAATGGGCCGCCGCGCATGGCGGCGCCGTTGAATGCTCGCTTCGAGCTCCTGCCAATCCACGACTCTTTCATGGGCCGACTCTGGCTCCGAGTCCAGTTTCAGGCTACCTAGCCGCCCATGACCAACCCGAAACCGCCGGGAATTCCCGCCACTCGCCTCGATCACACGGCGCTCTGCGTGAAGGACATGCAGGCCTCGATCAGGCTGATCGAAGACATTTTGGGCCAGCCGGTGGCCCACCAGGAGTTCGTCGAAGGCCAGAAGGTCGACGCGGCGTTCTTCGACTTTCCCAACGGCGCCTCGCTGGAGCTGGTGAGCCCGCGCGGCAACGCCGGCCTGACGAAGTTTCTCGAGAAGCGCGGCGACGGGCTGCACCACCTGGCGTTGCGGGTGGACGACATCGACGAGGTGCTCAAGCGGCTGGACGCGCGGGGCGTGCCGCTCATCGACAAGGTCTCGCGGCCGGGCGCGCGCGGGCACAAGGTGGCCTTTCTCCACCCCAAGGCGTTTGGCGGCACGCTGCTGGAGCTGGTCGAGGCCCACGGCGACGCGCACGAATGACCGCCAGGGAGACTGTCTTGGAGTTCACCCGGCGGCCGCGCTCGGCGGTGGTGGCCATGGAGGAGCCGCACGGCGCCATGCTCTACGAGCCCGGCAGCAACAAGGAGCTGCAAATCTTGTGGGCGGACCTGGAGCAGGTCGTGGAGCGGAGCAGCGCCCAGCGCAGCGCGCCCTATCTGCTTCTTGTCTTTCACGACGGCCGGCAGCTGGCGCTGGCCGACGTGGGCTTTGCCTTCGCGCCTTCGACGGTCAACACCGGCCCGCTGCCCGACGTGCCGGCGGTGCTCTGCTTCAGTGACTTCCGTCACCTCGCCGGCGGCGTCGCCAAGCTGCTCTCGGAGAAGGATCGCGAGCGCGAAGCGCTGGCGGCGGTGCTGGTGTGCATCGCGCTGCTCGACGGGGCGCGCGCTGCCGGCTTGTCCGTCGATCGGGAGGAGCGGCAGCTCGACGGGCTGCTCCACCAGCTCGAGGAGCGCGGCCTGAAGTTGTCTTGACAGCGGCTCGCCCGCGAGCCATTTTCGTTAACGATTCGGTTATCGAAAGTTCCAATCGTCAACATCCGGCAAGAAGGCCTTCGGCGATGGCACGCGGAAAACCCGAGCTGCGGCAGTGGATGCAGAGCCTCGGCGAGGAGATCGGCGCGCAGCTGGGGCACATCATCGCCGAGAGCCTGCGCCGCACCCTGGAGAGCGAGGTCGACCTGCAGGAGCTGTTCTCGCGGCTGCAGGGCACGCGCCGCGGACGGAGTCGCAACCAGACGGCGGCGTGCGGCGAGACCGACTGCGGCAAGCCCGTGTTGGCCAAGGGTCTGTGCAGGTCGCACTACTACCGGGCGCGGTATCGCGCGCAGAAGGCGCCGGCCCGGCGCGCGCGGAAAGTGCGCGGCCGCGCCGAAGCAGACTCCGCCACCGCCCAATCCGCCGGCTGATTTCGCTCAAGACGTCACTTTTCTGAGGTAGGTTCCGCGCGTGCAATTCAGCTGCGACAGCTGCAAGACCCTGCTTCAGATCGCCGACGAGAAGGTCCGCGGCAAGCGGCTCGTCGTGCGCTGCAAGCGCTGCGGCGCGAAGATCACCATCTCCGACCCGCTGCTGGCCAACAAGCTGACGCGGGCGCGGGCCTCCGTACCGGCGCCGGTGCCGGGCGCGCCCACTGCGGCTGCGCCCGCTCCGGCCCCCGCGCCGGCAGCACCGCCCGCGCCGGTGGCGGCTCCCACCGCGGCCGCGCCTGCTGCCGCGGATCCGGACCCGAAGCGCGACAGCGACACCGAGAACACGGTGGCCATGGACAGCGACCTCTTGGAGCGCGCGGTCCTGGCCTCCAAGTCGGAGAACCCCGACCAGGTGCTGGCCGTCAGCCGCCCGCCGCCGGCCGCGCCCGACCAGGCCATCTGGTTCGCGATGCTGCAGGGCAAGCAGATTGGTCCGCTCACGCGCGGCGATCTGGCCGGCCGCGCCACCAGCGGCGAGGTGGGCCCGCGCACCTATCTGTGGAAGGAGGGCATGGACTCCTGGCAGCGCGCGCGCGACGTCGCCGAGCTCTCCGCGCTCTTCCCGCTGCCGGTCACTCCTTCGGTGCCGATCACCGTTCCGCCGCCGCCGGTACAGACGCCGGATCCCTCTGCGTCCGAAACCCTTCCAGAGCCGGAGGCGCAGGCCTCCTCCAAAGACGAGTCCGCCACCAACCCGGACATGATGCCGCTGGGCGAGCAGGTGCACCAGGACGAGGTGGCCCAGCAGCTCTTCACTTCGGGCGAGCACGCCACTTCGCCCAGCAGCGCCGCCGACCTGGCCAGCTGGGCCAACTCCGATCTGGGAAGGCCCACCAATCCGGGCGTCGCCAAGGCGCGGCCGGCTCAAGCGCCCGTCGCGGCCGAGAGCTCGCGGCCCAAGCCGGTCCCCGTTCCCGCGCCGGCCCAGCCTGCCGCGCGCATGTTCGAGAGCGCCGCGCCGCCCCGCAGCCGGGCGCCGCTCGTGCTCTTCATCCTGGTGCTGCTGGCCACCGTGGCCGTCGGCGCCTGGGTCTACATGGGCATGGAGAGGAACCCGGCTGGCGCGCCGGCCCCGGCCAGCGAGGCGCCCGATGCCGCGGTCGCCGCGCCGCCGCCTGCTCCGCCGGCAAAGCCCGCGCCCATCGAGACCGCCGCCATTCCCGTCGCGGGGTTGTCGGCCGAGCAGGTGCGCAAGAAGCTCGATGAGAACAAAGGCAACCTGCAGACCTGTATCGACGACGCGCAGAAGCGCGATCCGAATCTGCGCGTCGGCCGCATCCACCTCACCACCACCATCGCCCCGTCGGGCCAGGTGAGCGCCACCAAGATCGACAAGCGCGCGGTGGACGAGAGCGCGCTCGGCGTCTGCCTCAAGCGCAGCACCGGCAAGCTCGTCTTTCCGTCATTCCAGGGAAAGCCCTTCGAAGTGGACATCCCCATCACCGTGGGCGGCGAGTAGGCATGTACCTCGGGCGCGTGGTCGGTACGGTGGTTGCCCAGACGAAATACGAGGGGCTCGAAGGCCAGCGGCTCCTCTTGATTCAGCCGCTCGATCAGGACCAGAAGCCCGCTGGTGTCCTCG
>DATBAA010000432.1:0-5889 GCA_036271755.1 Myxococcales bacterium
GCGCATGGCTCGAATCTGGCTGATGACGGCAGGGCTGTCTCTGGCTCTTGCTCTTCCGCTGTCGGCCGAATATGCGGCCGTTCCCTTTATTGACGGTCACACGCACTTCAGCGGAGAGGACATTCCCAGCAGCATCGTCTCGGCGCTGGCGGGCTTGGAGCGCGAGAACGCGGCGATGGTCTTCTTCCTGCCGCCGCCCGACACGTTCGACAACCCCAAGCTCTACGACGCCGAAGTGATTCTCAAAGCGGCCCGGGAGCACAAGGACAAGTTCGCGGTGCTGGGCGGTGGCGGTTCGCTCAACCCGATGATTCATCAAGCAGTCGTCTCCGGCGACGCTGGCCCGGCGGTGCGGGCGAAGTTCCGCAAGCGCGCCGAGCAGCTCGTCAAAGAGGGCGTGGTGGGGTTTGGCGAGATGACCTGCGAGCACTTCGCCGGCGGCACGCCTTATCAATACGCGCCCGCCGATCATCCTTTGTTTCTCCTGCTCGCGGACATCGCGGCCAAACACGGCAAGCCCATCGTGCTGCACATGGAGGCGGTGCCGCAGGCCATGCCGCTGCCGGAGGAGCTGAAGTCACCGCCCAACCCGCCGGAGCTGCACGAGAACATCGCCGCCTTCGAGCGGCTGCTGGCGCACAACAAGAAGGCGAAGATCATCTGGGCGCATGCCGGCACCGACGGCACCGGCTTTCGCACGCCCGATCTGATGCGCCGGCTGCTGCAGGCGCACGCCAACCTCTTCATGGAGCTCAAGCTGGACGGCTCGCCCGACGCGAAGAATCCGCCGCTCGTCGAGGGTAAAGCCGCGCCAGATTGGTTGAAGCTCATTCAAGACTTTCCCGATCGCTTCATCATGGGGACGGACCAGCACTATCCGGAGGCGCCCGGCGGACAGCGCTGGCGGGCGCCGGTGCAATTTCTCAACTCACTGCCTGACCCCTTGCAACCTTTTGTCGCCAAGAAGAACGCCTTGCGCATCTACGGGATGACCAAATGAACCGCCGTCACTTTTTCAAAGGGGCCCTGGCTCTTCCAGCGTTGAAAGTCGCCGCGGCAAAACCCGCGAAAGCCCCGGCAGCGGCCGCTTTTCCGCAATCGCCCGGACTGACGAAATATGTCTCTGAGTTCATTACCAAGACGGGCTACGCGGACATTCCCGCGAACGTGATGGAGCTGGGCAAGAAGTCCGTCTTGGACGGCTTCGGCCTCGCGCTGGCGGGTTCGGTCTCGACGCTTGGGCCGCTGGTGCGCAAATACGTCGCCTCGCTCGCCACCACGGGCAACGCCAGCATCATCGGCACCAGCCTCAAGGTGCCGCCGCGCTTCGCGGCCTTTGCCAACGGCATCTCCATTCACGCCGACGACTACGACGACACCCAGCTGTCGTTTGCCAAGGATCGCATCTATGGACTGCTGACCCATCCGACGGTGCCCGTGCTGCCGCCGGCGTTCGCGCTCTGCGAGACGTCCGGCAAATCGGGAAAGGATTTCTTGCTCGCCTATCATCTGGGCGTCGAGGTCGAGTGCAAGATCGCCGAGGCTATTTCGCCGCGGCACTATGGAGACGGCTTTCATACGACGGGGACCATCGGCGCGTTCGGCAGCGCGGCGGCTTGCGCGCGATTGCGCGGGCTCAGCGCCGAGCAGACGGCTTATTGCCTGGGCGTGGCGGCCACCGAGGGCGGCGGCTTTCGCAACAACTTCGGCTCGATGACCAAGCCCTTCCATGCCGGCCACGCGGCCGAAGCCGGCACCGTCGCGGCCGATCTGGCTGCGCTGGGCTGGACGGCCTCCTCCACCATTCTCGAAGCGCCGCTGGGGTACTTCCAGGCGGCCGGCGGTGGATATGATCCGGGCTTCATCGCCGGAAAGCTGGGGCAGCCCTGGACGCTGGAGCGGCCCGGCGTCTCCATCAAGCCGCATCCGTCCGGGTCGCTGTCGCACCCTGCCGCGGGCGCTCTCTTGCAATTGATTCACGACAACGACCTCAAGCCGGACGACGTCGAGCAGGTGGAGGTGGGCGGCAACCACGGCATGTTCACCGCGCTCTTCCACCACAAGCCCACCACCGCCTTGCAAGGCAAGTTCAGCATGGAGTTCTCCATGGCCATCTTGCTGCTGGAGCGAAAGGCCGGGCTCTCCGAATATACCGACGCGGTGGTGCAGCGGCCCGACGTGCAGGCAATGATTCAAAAGATTCGCTTCTATGTCGACCCGGCCTCGGAGAACGCGGGCTTCGATAAGATGACGAGCTTGATCAAGGTGCACCTGAAGAGCGGCAAGGTGCTGGCCGGCCGCGCCGACTTTGCCAAGGGCAGCCCGGCCAATCCGATGAGCTTCGACGAGGTGGCGGACAAGTTCCGCGGCTGCGCCGAGTTCGCGAAGTGGCCAAAAGAGAAAGCCGAGACCGTCATATCGGCGGTGAAGACGCTGGAGACCGCGCCGGACATGAGCAAGCTGACCGCCGCGCTCACCTAGAGCAGCTTGTCGGGCGTGATGGGCAAGGCGCGGATGCGCTTGCCGGTGGCGTCGAAGACCGCGTTGGCAATGGCGGCCGCCGCGCCGCAGAGGCCCAGCTCGCCAATGCCTTTGACGCCGGCCGGGTTGCCCTTGTCGCCGGGCTCGTCGATCAGGTGCGGCTCGAGGACGCCTATGTCGGGGTTGCTGGGCACGTGATAGTCGGCCAGATCGTGGGTCATGATCCGGCCCAGCTTCGCGTCGTAGACCGAGTGCTCGAGCAGCGCCATTCCGATGCCCCACACCATGCCGCCCAGAAGCTGGCTGCGCGCGGTGCGGGCATTGAGCACGCGTCCCGGCGCGAAGACGCCCACCATGCGGGCCACGCGCACCACGCCCAGATCCGCATCCACCAGCACCTCGGCGAAGTGAACACCGAAGGCGTGGTTGGCGAACTTCTTTCGCGCTTCATCGGGGGCGGCCTTGGCCCGGGCCTCGATGGGCTGTCCACCCGCGCGCCGGACCGTCTCGGCGTACGTCTCCGCGCGGCCGCCGGCCATCTGCAAGAGCTTCTCGCGCAGGGTGGTGCAGGCGAGCAGCACGGCAGAGCCGACGCTGGCCGCCGTCATGGAGCCGGCGGCGATGGGCGCCTCGGGCATCTCGCTGTCGCCCAGATCGAACGTCACCTTCTCGTACGGCAACCCCAGCGCGTCGGCGGCGATCTGCGCCATGACCGTATAGGTTCCGGTGCCGAGGTCGATGGTGCCGCTCTCCACCAATGCGGTCCCGTCGGCGCGCATCTTTGCCACTGCATTCGCGGCGGAGAAGTTGGCCGGATACGCCGCCGTCGCCATTCCATTGCCCACCAGCAGTCCGGCGCGCGGCTCTTTCGTTCGCCGATACCAGCCAAAGTGGCGCGCGCCCTCTTCATAACATTGCTTCAATGACTTGCTGGAGAAGGGCTTGCCGTCGGTAGGGTCGACCTCCGCATAGTTCTTCAGCCGCAGATCCAATGGGTCGATGCCCTGCGCGTGCGCCAACTCATCCAACGCGCATTCGAGCGCGAAGCTGCCGGTGGATTCTCCCGGCCCGCGCATATAGGTGGGCGTGCCGATGTCCAGCCGGGTCACCCGGTGCTTCGTCTCGATGTTCGGGCAGGCATACAAATGGCGCGAGGTGAGCGCGGCCGGCTCGACGAAGGTGTCGAACTGCGAGGTGCTGGAGACGCTCTCGTGGACGATGGAGGTGAGCGTTGCGCCTTTGCTGGCCACCGCCACCCGCATGTGCGTCCGCGGCCTGCCGCCAATGGGTCCGAACATCTGATCGCGCGCCAGGGTGAGCTTGACCGGCCGGCCCACCTGCTTCGCGGCCAGCGCGGTGATCAACACATGCGACCACGCCGCGCCCTTCGAGCCGAACGCGCCGCCGACGAACTTGGTGATGACGCGGATGTTCTCCTTGGGAATGAGAAACGCACCGGCGAGCTTGTTGCGCACCGAGAAGACCCACTGCGACGAATCGTAGACGGTGAGGCGATCGCCGCTCCAGATGGCGATCGTGGCGTGCGGCTCCATCGGGTTATGGGTCTCGGGCGGCATGTCGTACTGCTCGTCGACGTGCGCGGTGGCCTCGCGCAACCCCTGCGCGGCGTCGCCCTTCTTCGAGTCCGGCTCCTGGGTTCCTCCGCCCGCGACGATGGGGCCGGGAAACGCCAGGTGCAGCCGCTCCTCCAGGACCACCGAATGCGGCTCCGGCTCTTCAGTCACCCGCAAGAGGCGCGCCGCGTGCGTCGCCCGCTCGAAGGTGTCCGCCACCACCACCGCGATGGGCTGGTTGCTGTAGTGGATGCGATCGTCCTGCAGCACCTGGACCACCCGGTCCGGCGGCTTGGTGAACGTCTTGCCGGGCAGGCGCAGCGCGTTCCGCGGCGTGATCACCGCCAGCACGCCGGGCTCTCGCTCGGCCGCCGCCGCGTCGATGTCAGTCACTCGCCCTTTGGCGATGCGGCTCATCACCAGCACGCCGTAGGCCGCATCTGGAACCGCTACTTCGTAGGAATACCGAGCCGCGCCGGTGACCTTGGCGCGTCCGTCGGCGCGCTCGATCGGCTTGCCCACCTCGCCCATGCGGGCTCAAGAATGAGCACGGGCCGCGGCTTGCGCTAGCGAGCGGCCGTGGTCGTCAGGGCAGGCTTGAGGCCCAGCGGACGGGTGCGGACCATCTCTCCGATCCCGCGGCCCTTCTTGAGCTCGGACGAGCGCGTGGTGACGAAGGCCTTGAACGCCTCCGTCGGCTTCACCAGCCAGCCCTTGAGTTGCTGGGCGCGGGCGGTGGGCTCGAAGAAGCGGAACAGCAGGTTGTCGGGGGTGCTGGAGTAGTCGCCGGCCAGCGCGGTCAGCTCGGGAATGTCGATGCAATGCGCGTTCGACTCTTCGCGGCCGCAGATGGGGCGGCCGAGAAGATCGCGCAGCGCGTCCTGCAAGCTGTCGAGCTCGTCTCCGCGCGGGCCCGCGCTCAGCGCCTGCAGCGCGCGACGCTCGTAGACCGCATGCTCGGCCGTGTCGAAGGCCAATGCTCCGCGCGCGCAGAGCAGCGTCAAGAGGAGCAGGCGGCGGAACATTGCCTCTCTACCGTATCAGCGCCGCTCCGTCACAGCGTCAGCTCGCGATCGCCAAGCGAGGCGAAGTACTGCTCGATCAGATCATCCGGCACCTGGTCGACCGTCGGAAACTGCCAGCGCGGGTTCTTGTCCTTGTCGATGAGCACCGAGCGGACGCCCTCGAAGAAGTCGTGCCCCTGCATGATGTGCTGCACGACGCGAAACTCCAGCTTCAACGCACCGGCCAGGTCGACGCCCTTCCCCCGCCGCAGCTGCTGGAAGATCAGCTTCAGGCTGATGGGCGAGGCGCGCCCCATGTTCTCCAGCGCCTCCTTCGCCCAGCCGTCCGGCTCTTCGCGAAGCGCGGCGATGATCTCCTCGACCGACCCGCCGCCGAAGCAGCGATCGATGGAGGGGCGCAGCGCGGCCAGCTTTGCTCCCGAAGGCTGCTCGGCGAATCGCGCCAGGACCTCGTCCATCTTGGCCGGCTCGTCAGAGAACGCCGCGATCAGCTCGTCGAATCGAGCCTGCGGAACGAAGTGCGTGAAGAGCCCGCAAGCGATGGCGTCGGCCGCCCCGATGCGCGCGCCCGTCAGCCCCAGGTAGAGCCCGATCTTCCCCGGGCAGCGATCGAAGAAGCGCGTCGCGCCCACGTCCGGGAGCAAGCCGATGAAGATCTCGGGCATGGCCAGCTTGAACGTCTCGCTGGCCACGCGCCGCGCCGCATTCACCGAGAGCCCGGCGCCGCCGCCAAAAGTCACCCCGTGCGCCAGCGCGACCACGGGCTTGAGCGAGCGGTGCAGGTCGAAGATGAAGCGATACTCGTCGGC
>DATBAA010000433.1:0-1770 GCA_036271755.1 Myxococcales bacterium
CGAGGCTGCCAAACTCCGCCCGGTACTCGTAGCCGGCGGCCCGCGTGGCCTCGCGCGCCGGGCCGAGAGAGAA
Organism: Myxococcales bacterium; assembly: GCA_036271755.1. GTDB lineage: Bacteria > Myxococcota > Myxococcia > Myxococcales > 40CM-4-68-19 > 40CM-4-68-19. The sequence goes on from DATBAA010000433.1 coordinate 74, forward strand.
GAGCGTCTGCGTCACGTCGAGCCTCGTCGAGGCCTGCTGCACGAGGTCGCGAAAGACTCCGGTGTGCAGGCCCATCGCCGCGAGGTCTGGCTGGGTCAAGGTTCCGGCCGGCGCGAAGAAGTTGCCGGCGGTGAGCAGGTTGGTCTCGAACGACCCGTTGGTGGTGAAGGTGTCGGTGCTGCGGGCGAAGCTGAACGAGAGATCGAAGGTGAGCCCGCTGGGCAGGCCGCCGTCGATGCCGACCACTCCGCGCAGCGTGTCGAGATCCTCGCCGGTGCTCCGGCCGCCGGCCTCGGTGAAGCGCCGGGTCACCGTCACGGGCGCCCCAAACGGATTGGCCGGATCGTCCGCGGCCACGCTCAGCTCCAGCGGCGATGCGGCCACCAGGTTGCTCGAACGCCGGTTGACGAACGAGCCTTGGAAGTAGGCCCGCGCGACCGGAGAGAAGCGGACCTCTCCATTGGAAAAGAGCGACAGCTGCTGGCTGGGCGTAACGAGATCGCTGACCTCTTGCGAGTTGTAGGAATCGCCGGCGGTGCGCGGCCGGAAGCCGTCCACGCAGCCCGCGCAGGCGCCCGCCGCGACATAGGTTTGCACGCCTGGCCCGAAGGCCCGCTGGAGATCCTGGCACACCTTCGATGTGCAGGCGGACAGAGATCCGACGGTCGCGGACGGAAGGAAGAGAGAGCCGAATCGGCTGGCGCCGCCGGTGGTGGCGTCGTAGGCCAGCTGCGAGGTCGCGAAGCCGCGGGTCCCCGCCAGAAGCGCTTCGCGATCGAAGTAGCCGGCGCCGAAGAAGAAGCTGGACTTGTCGCCCGTGAGGCCGCTGGTGACGCTCAGGTTGTACTGCCGGGCGTCGCCGCGGCTCGAGAGGCTGCCCAGCGCCGACGCTTCCACGCCGTCGCTGCGCTTGCGGGTGATGATGTTGAGCACGCCGCCGACCGCGTTGGCTCCGTAGATGGCCGAGCCGCCCGATTCGAGGATCTCGATCCGCTCGATGGACTCGGTGGGAATGGTCGAGAGGTCGACGGCGCCCAGGGCAAGAGTTGCGTGGGAGACCCAGCGTTTGCCGTCGACGAGGACGAGCGTCCGCGCCGCGGTCAGGTTGTGGAGCGCCAGCTGCGTGCTGCCGTCGCCGCCGTTGTTGACGTTGGGGCCCTGCGCGCCGCCCTGCTCGGGCAGTCGCTGCAGGAAGTCGCCGAAGGTCGCATAGCCCGAAGCTTCGAGCTCCGCCCGGTCGATGACCCGCAGCGGCTGCAGCGAAGGAGTCCCGGAGATGTGCGAACCCGTGACCGGCAGATCCTGGGCCTTCGCGGATTGAATCGTAGCCAGGCCGAGCAGGACGAAAATCGCAGTTCGCATCGCGAGCCATTGTGACAGCTCGCTCTGGCGCCGCAATGGCGGGATCCTGTCTCTGTCGCTCGCGAACGTGGCCCCCATGGCGAAGTGACTGGTATCACTCCGCCACGGCCACGCTCGAATCAGTGGATTGCTTCCTGTGGAAAAGCCGCTGCGGCGGCGGGAGCAGGCGCCCCTGAGCGAGCGGCGAGGACGAGCGCGGCCAGGTAGACCGCGCCCGCCCAGAGCAGCGAGGTGCGCACCGCGGAAGCTTGCGCCTCGCCGTGGAACTGCGAAGCGAAGAGCGCCACACCCAATGCGGTGCCGATCTGGCGGCTGGCGTTGAGCACTCCCGCGCC
>DATBAA010000434.1:0-1629 GCA_036271755.1 Myxococcales bacterium
GCATCGCGCCCAGGTTGTTGCCGAACATGCTGGTGCCGATGCCGGCGCAGCCGTAGTTCACCTCTTCGGCCATCAGCACGTGGTCGACGGTGGAGAGCCCCAGGCCGCCGTACTCTTGCGGGACCTCGGCGTTCATCAGGCCCACTTCCCAGGCCTCCGCGAAGAGCTCCTTGGGAAAGGTGCCGTGCTCGTCCAGCTTGCCCGCCACCGGGATGATCTTCTCCCGCGTGAACTTGCGCGCCGTCTCGACGAGCCGCTGCTGATCGTCACTCAGTCCGAAGTCCATTGGTCACTTCCCCGTGAATTTGGCAGGCCGCTTCTCCACGAAGGCGCGCATGCCCTCGCGGCGGTCGTCGGTGTCGAAGAGCAGCGCGAAGGTTTCGGCTTCCTGACGGTTGGCGGCGCGCAGGGGCATGTCATAGCCGCGCTCCACCAGCCGCTTGGCGCGAGCCACGGCCAGAGGTCCGCGCGAGGCGATCTTCATCGCCACCGACTTGCAATGCGCCAGCAGCTGATCGCGCGGGACCACGGCGTTGACGAGGCCGATGTCGAGCGCGGTCTTGGCGTCGATCATCTCGCCGGTGAAGATGATCTCCTTCGCCCGCAGCTTGCCGACGAGGCGCACGAGGCGCTGCGTGCCGCCGAAGCCGGGCGTCACGCCCAGGGTCACTTCCGGCAGGCCCAGCTTGGCGTTCTCGCTGGCGAAGATCAGATCGCAGGAGACGGCCAGCTCGAGGCCGCCGCCCAGCGCGAAGCCGTTCACCGCCGCGATGGCCGCGCAGGGAATGTCCTCGAGCAGCGCGGTCAGCACGTGGCCCAGCTCGCTGAACTCGCGCGCCTGCCAGGGGCCCATCGGCGCCATCTCCGAGATGTCCGCGCCGGCCACGAAGGCCCGCTCGCCCGCGCCGGTGAGGATGAGCGCGTTGGCGTCGGAGCACTCACGGACCGCTTGTGTCAGCTCGCGCAGCACCTGCGAGTTGAGCGCGTTGAGCTGCTTGGGACGGTTGATGGTGATGGTCGCGACTTTCTCTTCGCGCTCGATCAGCAGGGTCTCGTAAGCCAATTGGTCTCCTTAATAGCGGTAGAAGCCGCGCTTCGACTTGCGGCCGAACCAGCCCGCATCGACGTACTGGCGGAGCAGCGGCGCGGGCCGGTACTTATCCTCGCCCAGGCCCTTGTGCAGCACTTCGGCGATGTAGAGCACCGTGTCCAGGCCGATGAAGTCTGCCAGCGTCAGCGGGCCCATGGGCACGTTGGTGCCCAGCTTCATGGCGGTGTCGATGTCTTCCGGAGTCGCGAGGCCGTCCTGCAGGGCGAAGCAGGCCTCGTTGATCATCGGGATGAGGATGCGGTTGACGATGAAGCCCGGCATGTCCTTCGACAGCACGGTGGTCTTGCCCAGCTTCTCCGCCAACGCTTTGGTGCTGGCGTAGGTCTCGTCGCTGGTCTGCGCGCCGCGGATGATCTCCACCAGGGCCATGACCGGCACGGGGTTCATGAAGTGCATGCCGATGACCCGCTCGGGGTTGTTCACGCTGGCGGCCACGCGGGTGATGGGAATGCTCGAGGTGTTGGTGGCGAGAATCGCGGTGTCCGAGAGCGACGCAGCCAGATCGGCGAAGACCTTCT
>DATBAA010000435.1:0-2613 GCA_036271755.1 Myxococcales bacterium
CTCGGGCGCCGCGCACTCGCCCTCGACCGCGCTGTGCACCGTGCGATCGCCCACCACCAGATGATCGATGACCCGAAGCCCCAGCGCATGCCCCGCCTCGTCGAGCAGCAGCTGCAGGCGGCGGTCTTCCGCCGACGGGAACGCGTCGCCCGACGGATGGTTGTGGACGAAGGCCACCACCGGCGCGCGCAAGATGAGCGCGGGCGCGAACGCTTCGCGCGCGGTCACCGAGCATTGAGTGAGCCCGCCCAGCGAGATGCGCACGCTGCGGATCTCCTGCAGCCGCGCGTTCATCAGGATGGCCCAGAACTCTTCATGCTGCAGGTGCGCGAGGCGCGGCCAGACGACCCGCGCCAGGTCGCGCGCGTGGAGCAGCCGCGGCTTGTCGAGCGCGGGAGCCAGCGCTACGCGCCGCCCCAGCTCGAGCGCGGCGAGGATCTGGGCCGTGTGCCGATCGCTGGCGCCGCTCAGGAGCAGGTCGCCGGCGGTGGCCTTCCGCAGCGAGAGCAGGCCGGGCGCGAGCAGGTGCGCCGCCAGCCGCTCGTCGCGGGTGCCCAAGAGGATGCGCAAGAGCTCCGCGTCGCACAGCGACGACGGCCCCTCCGCCAAGATGCGTTCGCCAGGCATGCGCCACCGCCCTTGCAGCGCGCGTGCCGGAATCCGCTAGAGGGAGAGCCCGAAAACTGCCTGTCTCAAAATGAGACCGTCAGAACCGGGCGGACAAGGCGAAGAAGGCCTTGATCTTGTCGTTGGTCTCGCGCAGCCGCGCCGACAGGGTTCGGACGAACGTCCAGAGCAGCTCGTAGGCCAGGTCCTTGTGGAGGAACATCAGCTCCTCCAGGTCGGCCTTCTGGATGATGAAGAGCACGCAGGGCATGTGCGCGGTGGCGTCGGCCGAACGGGGCGTGTCGTCGATGAGGGCCATCTCGCCGAAGTAGCTGCCCGGCTCGAGGATGGCGAGCGCCTCCTCGCCAACGCCAGGGACCATTTTCGAGATGCGCACCTTGCCGGAGGAGATGAGGAACATCTCGCTTCCCACCTCGCCCTCCTGGAAGATCTTCTCGTTGGCGCGCACCTGCTTCTGGGTGGCGATGGCCGCGACCTTCCCCAGATGGTCCTGGGTGAGGTTCGCGAAGAGCGGAATCTTCTTTAGTTGGGCGGGATCCAAGGCTATCCGACTGTAGCAGAACGGCGCCCGCGCGGTAGAGTGCGCCCCCGTTCAAGCAGCCGGGCAAGGAGTCATTCAAGTGGAACAGCATCAGCTGGTGATCATCGGGTCGGGGCCGGCGGGGTACACGGCCGCCATCTATGCGGCGCGCGCGAATCTGAAGCCGCTGCTCTTCTCCGGCTTGCAGCCGGGCGGGCAGCTGACCATCACGACGGACGTGGAGAACTATCCGGGCTTCCCGAAGGGCATCATGGGGCCGGAGATGATGGAGCTCTTCCGCGCCCAGGCCGAGCGGTTCGGGACGCAGATCATCGACGGCAGCGTCACCAAGGTGGACTTGTCCAAGCGCCCGTTCCACGTCGTGGGCGAGGGCAAGGAGATCCTGGCGCAGACCATCATCATCTGCACCGGCGCCTCGGCCAAGTGGCTCGATCTGCCCTCTGAAAAGCGGCTCTCGGGCCACGGCGTCTCGGCTTGCGCCACCTGCGACGGCTTCTTCTTCCGCAACAAAGAGGTGGGCGTGGTGGGCGGCGGCGACACCGCCATGGAGGAGGCGATCTTCCTCACCAAGATGACCGGCAAGGTCACCGTCATCCACCGCAAGGACACCCTGCGCGCGAGCAAGGTGATGCAGAAGCGCGCCATGGACAACCCGAAGATCGCCTGGGCGTGGAACCAGGAAGTGATCGAGGTCATCGGCGAGAAGGCGGGCGGCGTGACCGCGGTGAAGACCAAGGATTCCGTCACCGGTCAGCTGCGCGAGCTGCCCATGCAGGGGCTCTTCATCGCCATCGGCCACGAGCCGAACACCGGCCTCTTCAAGGGCCAGCTGGAGACCGATTCGGTGGGCTACATCAAGGTCGTGCCGGGCACCACGCGCACCAGCGTGCCGGGAGTCTTCGCCGCGGGCGACGCGGCCGACCCCATCTACCGCCAGGCCGTCACCGCCGCGGGCACGGGCTGCATGGCCGCCATCGACGCCGAGCGCTTCATCAGCTCAGGCGGGGAACACCACTAAAAAAATTCACCGCGAAGTCGCGAAGGTCGCGAAGGAAAAACCAAAGCAAATTTCTTGGTTTTCTTCGCGGACTTCGCGCCTTCGCGGTGAAAAAAGCGGTTTAGAACGGGATGTCGTCTTCGCCGCCTTTGGAGCCGCCGCCACCGCCCGAGCCGCCGCCTTGTGGGCCCTCGTCGAGGCCCGGAGGCGGTGCGCCGAAGTCGTCCTGACCCGAGCCGCCGGGCTTGCCGCGGCCTCCGCCGCCGGCGCCGCGCTCTCCGCCCGAGAGGAAGACCACGCCGCCGACCGGGTTCGCGACCACCTCGGTGGTGTACTGCTTGACGCCTTCCTTGTTGTTCCACTCTCGCGTCTGCAGGCGGCCTTCGATGTAGACCTGCCGGCCCTTGGAGAGGTACTCGCCGCAGAGCTCAGCGGCCTTGCCCCAGAC
>DATBAA010000436.1:0-1978 GCA_036271755.1 Myxococcales bacterium
AAGAGGGCCGCGACCCGCGCGACGAGAAGGCCTTGCGGCTCGCCACCGGCCGCGAGCGCAAGCTCTGGCTGGGCATGCAGCTGGTGCAGGCCGGCATGGACCGCGCGCAGCAGTGGGGCTGGCCCAACACCTATACCTATACGAAATCAATGGGCGAGCAGGCCATTGCCAAAAGCGGCTGCAAGTACGCGCTGGTGCGGCCGGCCATCGTCGAGAGCGCGCTGCGCTTTCCCTTCCCGGGCTGGAACGAAGGCTTCACCACTTCGGCGCCGTTGGCGTTCATGGGCCTCAAAGGCCAGCGCGTCTTTCCCGCCGGCCATAAGTTGGTTCTCGATTTGATTCCGGTCGATCTGGTCTGCGCCGGAATCCTCGGGGTCGCGGGCGCCGCCTGCGCTGGGAAGCTGGAGGCGCGCGTCTTTCAATTGGCGTCGGGCGACGTCAATCCGTTCTATATCCGCCGCGCCGTCGAGCTGGTCGCGCTCTATAAGCGCCGCTATTACAACCGCAAGGTCGACGAGGGAAAGCGCAGCGCCTTCGAGAACTGGATCGACAGCTTCCTCGAGCCCTATCCGGCGCAGGCCGAGATCTACAACGCCACCAGCGCGCCCTTCTTCCGCGCGGCCGCCAAAGGACTGCGCAAGCTGATCGCGGACAGGGGCGCCTCTTGGGGAGCGCCCACCGCGACGGCCATGCTGACGCGCGCCGATCAGGCTTTGGAGAGCGTCGATCGGCAGCTGGCGCAGGTGGAGATGACCTGGGCGCTCTTCATGCCCTTCATCGCCGGCGAGCGCTTCATCTTCCAATGCACGCAGACGCGCGCGCTCTGGGAGCAACTCACTCCAGAAGACCGCGAGAAGCTGCCCTGGGATCCGGAGAAGCTCGACTGGCGCCACTATTGGCTCGAAGTGCACATGGCCGGGTTGGAAGAGTGGGTCTTCCCCGGTCTGGAAGAAGAGAGCGAGGCGCTGCGGCGCGAGATTCCGCAGCCAAAGGATCTCATCGCTTTATTGGCCGCTTCGCAAAAAGCCTTCGGCCCGCGCGTGGCGCTGCGCTTCTACGCCGGCGAAGACAATGCCGCCGAGCTGTCGCGCACCCGCGATGATCGCGTGACCTACGACGAGCTCGGCCACTACTCCGATCAGGCTGGCCGCGCGCTGCAGGCCGCGGGCATCAAGCCTGGCGCCCGCGTGCTGCTCGCGTCGGAGAACCGGCCCGAATGGGCCATGGCCTACTTCGGCGTGCTCAAGGCCGGAGCAGCCGCGGCGCCGCTCGACCACGAGCTCTCCGCCGCTGAGGTCCTCAACTGCGCGGCGGCGGCCAAGGCCGAGGTGCTGCTGGCCAGCCCGCGCGTGGCCCAGCGGCTCGGCGACTTGCAGGGGCTGAAAATCATCGAGCTGCAAGATCTCTTGAAGGGCTCCAAGCGCGAGGACTTGCCGCCGCTGCGCAAGAGCGCGACCGCCGACGAAGTGGCCTCCATCCTCTTCACCAGCGGCACCACCGGCAAGCCCAAGGGCGTGCTGCTCACGCACCGCAACTTCGCGTCTTTGGCGGCCAAGCTGGGCGGCCTCTTCGATCTGCGCGTCGGCGAGGGCGTGCTCAGCGTCCTGCCGCTGCACCATACGTTTGAATTCAGCTGTGGGCTGCTGACGCCGCTGCTCCTGGGCGCCGAGATCACCTATCTCGACGAGCTCACCGCGGACCGGCTCTCCGAGGCCTTGAATCACGGCCGCGTCCACGCGCTGGTCGGCGTCCCGGCGCTCTGGCAGCTGTTGCACCGCAAGCTGACGCAGGAGCTGGCCGCGCAGCCGCGCGTCGTCCGCGCCGCCATGCAGGCCGCGATGGCCTTGCACGGCGAGCTGCGCAATCGCACCAAGCTGAACGTCGGCAAGCTCTTGTTCTGGCCCATCCACAATCGCTTCGGCGGCAAGCTGCGGCTGCTCGTCTCCGGCGGCAGCGCGCTGCCTCCCGAGGTGCAGAA
>DATBAA010000437.1:0-9350 GCA_036271755.1 Myxococcales bacterium
AAGGTTCGCGCTGGCCTGCTGCCCACGCCCGTCCTGACGCCGGGCAGTGGCGGCGGCGGCCGTTCGCGCTGCTGTTAATCGCTTTCCATTCCCACCTCAACGCTTCGAAGGGAGGTGAAATCAAATGAAGCTCAAGACCAAGGTTCGCGCTGGCCTCCTCCAGCAGCCCATCGGTATTGACCCGGGCGACGGCACTCTTCCGCCTCCGCCCCCGCCTCCGCCGGTCGGCGGTGGCCGCCACCGCTGCTGCTAGTCGCACGATAAACCTTCAGCTCTTCGACGAAAGGAGGTGAAATTCCAATGAAGATCAAGACCAAGGTTCGCGCTGGCCTGCTGGCTCAGCCTGCTCCCGTCCTCGCGCCCATCGGTGGTGGCGGCGGCGGTGGCCGCTCCCGCTGCTGTTGAGTTCCGGCTCTCGATAGAGCCTGGCCGGATCACGGGCGTAAGTGAGGGCCCGATGCCGTGAACCGGCCGCAAAGGCCGGGGGAAGCGGTGCGCACCGCTCCCCCTGGTCGAATCGCACACCGCACCAATCGTTGACTTTTTCAATCAGTGCTTGGCAGCAACGGCGAGCCCCCTGTATCGTCGCGCCGCTCAGGGGGGGGTTGCATGTTTGCAGTCGTGCTGTTGCTCGCCGCGTCCGGCGGTGCTCACTATCCTATCGCGCTCGACCTTCAGCCTTCGTCCCAGGCCCGCGCGGCAACTTACACTCATCAACAAGCGCCGGGCGGCCTCTTCGCGCCGCCGGCCGAGTCGACCGTCGCCTTCGTGGGCAAGCAGGCCGTCGACGCGTACGCCAGCTTCGTTTCGCAGCTCTTCCAGCCGGCCGCGAAGCAGCAGCTGGCGCTGGACCTGCTCTCGGTGACTCCCTCCGTCGAGCTGAAGAACGACGGCTGGCATGCGGTGGTGCAGCACAAGCTCGAGGTGCGCGACGCCAGCGACGCCGTGCTGGGCAGCTGGACGGTCGAAGGCCGCGGCATCATCGCCGGTCTCGGCGAGGCGGCCGTGCCCGCGGCGTTCCAAGCCGCGACCGTCATGGCCGAGCGGCAGCTCGAGGCTCAATTCGAGGACCCGCCAGGAGTGACCCGGCTGCTCGCGAGCCTTGGCGTCGAGAAGGGCGCCATCGCGCGCCGCCCGGCCGTCGCCGAAGCGCCGCCGCCGCCCAGGCCAGGCTCGCCCTTCATCCATCCGGAGCGCCGGGAGCTGGCGGTCTACGTGGACGCCGGCGGCCGCGTCTCCAACCTGGGCTACACCACCACGGACCACAGCGCGTTCCAGAGTCAGCAGAACGTCTTGGACGACAGCCGCTTCATCGCCGGCGGCGACGTGAGGTTGGGCATCGCCGGAGGCTGGTACTTCCTGCAGGGCGGCTTCTCCTCGGGCAGCGGGGGCGGCAACTTCGTGGCGCACGCGCTGACGGCGTTTGGCGTGGACGCCGGCGTTCGCGTCAAGCTCAACAGCGGCTTCGAGCTGGCGGGCGGCGCCGGCCTCTACGCCGCGCGGCTGTCGGTCTCCACCTATGACTTCGGCCCGAAGCCGGTCACGCAGGTGACGAGCCAGGTCTATCCGGACTTGCTGGCGGCGCTCTACATGACGCCGCCGTTCGGGCAGCACTTCCATCTCCACGTCGCGCTCGAGGGCCGCTACCGGCTCGGCACCATGGACAGCAGCTACGTCAACAACACCTACCACGACCACGTGAACACGGGCTTCTCCGCCGCCCTGCTGCTCGGCGTCGAAGTTCCGCTCCTGCAATGGGCAAACAAATGAAGCCTCTCCTCGTGGCGATGACGCTGCTGGCGATCGGGTGCGGCGAGACCAGCACCAGCGACGCGCCCTCGCTGCTCTCCATCGCGGCCGGCGGCAACCCGAAGAGCTCCTTCATCGTCGGGGTGGTCTTCGAGCCCGCGGCGGGAGTCGTCAGTAGCTACACCTTCGAGGGGCGTCCCGCCGGCAGCGGCCAATTCACCGGGCTCACGCAGCTGTCGGACTTCGTCTGCGTCGTGGGCAGCTGCGTCGACCTGACCCAGATCGTGCCCCACGGCGGCCCGGTGGAGCTGCGGGTTCGCGCCGACCCGGGCGGCTTCGAGAGCAACGTGGTCCAGTACGATCCGGGCACGAAGTGACGGCCGGCGGAGAGTAACGCTGTCGCGCGGCCGGGACGGACGGGTTAGAACTCGCCGCCCATGCGCTCGGCCCTGCGGAACCGCGCCGTTTCGCGCCTCTGGCTCGGCCAGGCCCTCTCCACCATCGGCGACCAGATCTACGGCGTCGGCCTCACCTGGCTGGCGGTGGGCCTCTTGGGTCCCGACACCGGCTTGCTCAACGCGGGCGAGTCCGCGTCGCTGATGATCTTGAGCTTCGTCGGCGGCCACTGGGCCGACCGCTGGAAGCCGCTCAAGACCATGGTGCGCGTCGACCTGCTGCGCGCGGCCATCGCGCTGTTGCCGGTGGCGGTCTACCTCTTCATGCCGGTGCCGCTCTGGGTGCTGGTGCTGGTGGCGCTCTCGCTCTCCGGGCTGGGCGCCTTCTTCGACCCGGCGCTGCAGTCGATGCTGCCGCACTTCGCGCGCGAGCCCGAGGAGCTGCGCGCCGCCAACGGCCTGATGGCCACCACCTTCCGCATGGCGCGGATGATCGGCCCGACCGCCGTGGGCCTGCTCTCGAGCGTGGTGCCCATCATCCACTTCTTCACGCTGGACGCGGTGAGCTTTCTCGCCTCGGCGTGGGCCGTCCATTCCATCGGCGCCAGCGTGCCCGCGCCGGCGGAGAGCGGCGCGTCGCACAGCTCTTTCTTGCAGTCGGCGATGGCGGCGTTTCACACCATCCGCAAGCGCAGCGACATGCCGTTTCTCTTCTGGATCAAGGCCATCACCGGCAGCACCTGGACGCTGGCCTTCGCGCTCGGCATCGCGCTTTTGGTGCACGAGATGGCCGGCGACGACGCGCGCGCCTTCGGCTTCGCCATGGCCAGCTACGGCGCGGGCAACTTCGCCGGGGCGCTCTACTTCGGCAACCACCCACGGCCGGACTCACTGCGCTTGATGTTCACCGGCTATTGCATGCTGGGCGTGGGCTTCGTGCTGGTGGGGTGCGCGCCCGGAATCCATTGGTTGATGATCGCCGCGGCATATACGGGCTTTACCGGGCCGATGAATGACCTGGCTTTCTCCGATTTGTTGCAATCGCGCTTTCCGGTGCACGAGCTGCCGCGGGTCTATCGCTTGCGGACCGCCGTCGAGACGGTGGCCACGCTCGTCGTCACCGGCATCTCGCCGCTCATCTTTCGCGGGCTCGGGGTGCGCGGGACCGTCGTGGCTTGCGGGCTGGCCTGGATCGGCTGCGGCGCCTCGGGCTTCGCGCGGCTCTCGCGCCTGGTCAAAGCGGGCAACTGAGCACCAATCTGCTAAGTAGCCTCCGGATTCCAGCCCCGGAGAAACCTATGAAGAATCTATTCTGCGCCTTCGCGTTCGTTCTCGCGGCCAATGCCGCGCACGCCGAAGAGAAGAAGATGCCGCCGCCCAGCGTCAGCGGCACCCTCGACCGCCAGCTCTCCATCATCGAGAGCGAGCTTTTGCCGCTGGTGGAGGCAATGCCGGCGGACAAGTTCGACTTCAAGCCCTCGGGCGACGGCTTCAAGGACGTGCGCACCTTCAAGCAGCAAGCCGGCCACGTCGCGGGGACCTTGGAGCTCTTCGCGGCCATTCTCCTGGGCGAGAAGGCCACCGTCAACGAGGAAGAAGAGAAGAACGGCCCGGCAAAGCTCAAGACCAAGGAAGACTACGTCGCCTTTCTCAAAGGAGCCTTCGCGCACGCGCACAAGGCCGCGCTCAGCGTCAACGAGAAGAACCAATTGGAGATGGTGGGCACGAGCTTCAAGGGCACCAGGCTCGGCTTCGCGAATCTATTGACCTGGCACTCGTTCGATCACTACGGCCAGATGGTCGTCTACGCGCGCTCCAACGGAATCACCCCGCCGGCCAGCAAGGGCGACTGAAGCGGCGGAAGCCGAGGGAGAGCGACTCCCCCGGCCTTCGCGCGGGAACTACGCGCACATGCGAAGTTGTCCGGCGTGGATCTTGGTCTTGATCTTCATGCGCAATCACCTCTCCCTCCGGCTCTGAGTCGAGCCATTGAACGCAATACGCGCGAAGGTGCGCACGAACCAGCGGCTTTGCCACCCGGCGAGCGAGGGCCAGCCATTGCTTCAGCTCGTCTGGCTAGGTTTTCAGCTGCAGCTCTAGAAAGCGGGTGCCGGGGTTTGGGTTCTTCGTATAGGGCTCGATGTCGCGGAAGCCCAATTGCAGATACAGGGCGACCGCGGCTTGCATCGACGGGCCGACGGTGTCCAGGCGGAGGCGCGCATAGCCCAGCTCGCGCGCGGCCTGCACCGCGGCCTTGGCCAGCACGCGCCCCAGCCCGAGCCCGCGGGCGAACGGCCGGACGTAGAGCCGCTTCATCTCGGCGGCGTCTCCGCTCTGGGGGCGAATCGCGACGCAGCCCGCGAAGGCGCCGTCGATGAGCGCGAGCAAGAGCCGTCCGCGCGGCGGCGCATAGTCGCCCGGCAGGTTCGCCACCTCGGCGTCGAAGTCCTGGAACTCCAGGCTGAAGTCGAGCGACTTCGCGTACTCGAGAAAGAGCGCGCGTGCTTCCGCCAGCAGCGCCTCGCCCACAGCCTCCCGCAGCTCGAGCTGGATCTGCTTCTGCCCCATGGAGCCCGATCTTACGTGCTAGCCTTTGCCGATGCTCGCGCTGTTTCTGCTGGCGACGCTGCTGCAAGGCCCGGCAGACGTGGGGACGCTGACCGCGGCCTCCGACGCCGTCGCCCACGCCACCGTGCTGCGCAGCGAGAGCCGCTGGGCGCCTTCGGGCGGCCTCATCTTCACCACCGTCACGCTGCGCGCTCTCGAGACCTGGAAAGGCGCGCTCCCGCCCGAGTTCCAGGTATTGGTGCAGGGAGGCAGCGCCTCTGGCTACGACCAGACCGTGCAGGGCGTGGCGCGCTTCTCCGCCGGCGAAGAGGTGGTGCTCTTCCTGCATCGCCGCACCCAGGGCGTCTATTCGGTCTCGAAGATGGGCCTGGGCAAGTTCTCGGTGACGAAGCAGCGCGCGATCCGCAGCCGCAAAGGCCTCGACTGCAGCGGCTGCGCGCCTTCGGAGCAAGACGACTTCGCGCTCGACGAGCTGCGCGCGAAGGTCACGCGGTAGGAGCGCGGGTGATGCGCAAATAGTAGATGAGCGCGATCACTGAAGTGACGACGAAGAGGGTGATGCCCAGGTTCGAGCCGTGGAAGAGGCTCTTCAGGTTTTCATTGATCTGCTCGTAGATCACCGCGGAGTGGCCGGCGAGGCGCTCCAGCCGGCCGACGTTGAGCTTGGCGTCGTTGGTCAGCTCCATGGGCAGCGCGTCTTCGGCCGCGCCATGGACGTAGAGCCAGGCCGAGAGGCCCCAACCCACGGCGAGAATGACGGCGATGGCAATGTAGTGGCGGCGCATGCTCAAGCGTTGGGCGTCAGCGGAATCCACTTGCGCAGGACGCGCTCCAAGTCCGCCCGGTGCACGGGCTTGCTGATGTAGTCGTTCATTCCTGCCGCCAGACACTCGCGCACCTCCCCGCGGATGGCCCCGTCGGTCATGGCGATGATGGGCACCGCGGCGCGCTCGCCGCCCGACTCGCGCACTTGCTGCGTGGCGGAGAGGCCGTCCACCTCCGGCAGGTGCGCCTCCATGAAGACCAGGTCGTAGGTGCCCTTGCCGATGGCGGCCAGCGCCTCCGGACCGCTGACGGCCACGTCCACCTTGCAGCCCATGCTGCGCAAAATGCGGCTGGCGTTGCGCTGGCTGACCACGTCGTCCTCGGCGATGAGCACGTGCGGAGAGTGGCCGCTGAAGACCAGCACCACCTGCGCCGGCTGCCGCATGCTGCGGCGCTCGACGGCGATAGGCTCTGCCCGGGCCTCGGTGCGCGCGGCCCAGGCGTTGGCCAGCGTGTCGAGCAGCTGCGACTGCCGGACGGGCTTGATGAGCGAGGCGAAGATGCCCAGGTCGTGAATCCAGTCGGCGGTGCGGTGCTGGCTGACGGTGCTGAGCACGATGACGGTGGTCTCGCGCAGGTCGGGGTCGGCCTGCATCGCGCGAATGAAGCTCTCGCCGCTCATCATCGGCATCTGAAAGTCGACCAGCGCCACGTGGTAGGGGTCGCCGCTGGCCCGCGCCGTCCGCAAGGCCTTGAGCGCCTCTGCTCCCGAGGCGTAGACCCCGTCGCGCATGCGCCAGCCGGTGATCTGCTCGTGCAGCACGCGCCGGTTGATCTCGTTGTCGTCGAGGATGAGCACGCGCAGCGCGGCCAGATCGACCGTCCGCGGCGCTTCCGGAGTGGCGCGCCGCTCGATGGGCATGCGCAGGATCATGGCGAAGGTCGAGCCCTTGCCGGACTCGCTCGACACCTCGATGCGCCCGCCCATCAGCTCTGCCAGCTCGCGGGTGATGGCGAGGCCCAGGCCCTTGCCGCCCAGCCGCCGCGAGGCGCCGACGTCGGCCTGGGTGAACTTCTCGAAGATGCGCCACAGCCGGTCGGGCGCGATGCCGATGCCGGTGTCCACCACCTCGAAGCGCAGCACCGCCTCGGTGTCGGTGACGGAGCTGGCCGAGACGTCGAGCAGCACCGAGCCTTTCTCGGTGAACTTGACCCCGTTGCCCAGCAGGTTGGTGAGGATCTGCCGCAGTCGCCCGGCGTCGCCGATGACCCGCGACGGGACCTCGCGGCCGGTGCGCAGCACCAGATCCAGGTGCTTGCTCTGCGCGGCGCGGGCCACCAGGTCGACCGACTCCTGCAAGGCAGTCCGCAGGTCGATGGGGCCCAGCTCCAGCGTCATGCGGCCGGCCTGCAGGCGGGAGAAGTCGAGCACGTCGTTGATGACGTTGAGCACCGCCTCGGCCGAGTTGCGCACCGTCTCCGCATACTCGCGCTGCTCGGGAGCCATCTCGGTGTCGAGCAAGAGCGCGATCATGCCGATGACGCCGCTCATCGGCGTGCGGATCTCGTGGCTCATGTTGGCGAGGAATTCCGTCTTGGCGCGCGTTCCCGCTTCAGCTGCCTCTTTCGACGCGCGCAGCTCTTCGACCAGCCGTTGCCTCTCCGCCAGCTCGGCGCGGAGCTTCTCGTCCGACTGGCGGAGCGAGGCGACCATCTGCGCGAGGGCGTTGCCGAAGCGGTCCTGGACGCCGCGCGGCTTCACCTGCACGGAGAGATCGCCCGCCGCGACGGTGTTGGCCACCTGGACGTTCTCGCGCAAGAAGTCGAGGAAGCCGTTCAGGGCGCGGCTCATCTCGCCGATCTCGTCGGCCCGCGCGTCGTACTGCAGGCGCACCTCCAGATCGCCCGCCGCCGCCGCCGCGCCGATGCGGGCCACGTCGGTGAGCGGCCCGACGATGTTGCGCGAGACGAGGCCAACCGCCAGCGTGCCGCCCAGCGTCAGGAGCACGACCAGCAACGAAGCAGCCGCGATGGCCAGCCGCGTCGTCCGCTGCAGCGCCTCGCGCGCGGCCCGCTTGAGGCCGGTGGCCACCGACTCGACGTGATCGATGAGCGCGACCTGCTGCGTGCGGATGGGCAGGTAGTCGCGCAGATAGAGGTCGCGCGCTTTCTCGGCCGCGCCTTCGCCGGTCAGCGCCATGATCCGCTCCTCGAGCTTGTCGAGCGTCTCCGCGTCCATCCGCTCGGTGACCAGCACCAGCTCGATGATCTGCGGCGGCGACACCGCCTTGATCTGCTCCAGGTCGTTGGAGAACTTGCGGTCCGCCTCCAGCTTGCGCGCGTGCTCGGCGGTGTCTTGCGGGTTGAGCATGTAGCCGCGCATGGCGTCGCTCATCACCATCATGTCGAAGCGCAGCTCGAGCGCCTTGTGCTCGAGGAAGTCGTAGACCTGGATGGTTTCGGCCGTGCGATGACCCTGGTCCACGGCCAGCCAGAGCAGTGCGGCATTGAGGAGCGTGCTGGTCAGCAGCAGACCAAGAAACGAAACCAGCAGCTTGGTGCGGATGGTCATCGCTCTTTAACCCCTAGCATCACTCTACCCAAAACAGGAGGGAGGGCGAGATTGCTGCCGCGGCCAGGGCACCGGCCGGAGGTCTCGAGGACCCCGGGGCGAGAGCGATCACGGCTACTTGGCGAGATCGTCGACCTTCTTGTGCGCCGCGGTAGTGGTGTCGCCCGTCTTGGTCGTAGTGGCGCCGTGCACCTTGCGGGTGTGGGTCTTGGCCTTGTCCGAGGCGGTGCTGGTGGCGCTCTTCACCTTGTCGCCGGCCATGGGAACGCTGCCCGCCTTGGCGTCGACCGCCGTCTTGGCGGAGTCGGTCTTGGCCTCGCCTGTGGTCTTGGCGCTGTCGGCCTTGGCGTTGGCGGTGTCCTTGCCGCTGTCCACCGCGGTGTCGGCCTTCTCCTTGAGGGCGCCCTTCATGTCGCCGGTGCCCGCGGGCATGGTGGGCGCGGTGGGCATCTGCGCGAGCGCGGCAAACGAGATCAGACCGGCAAATGCCGCTGCAAAGAAAGTCTTCATTAGATTGACTTTGATACGAAGACCACTTTGATCTTCCATTGCGCGCGTTGATTGAATCGGACCGCTTCATGGCGGCGAAACCGGCCGGGCCACGTGGCTTCGGGCGGTTGCTTCGCCGCCGCGCCCTGCACACCTTCGGCGCATGCGTCTCGTCGTCGTGCTTGCCGTCTGCCTTGCGCTCGCTTGCTCGGGTGGTTCTTCGGGATCGGGAAACGTGGCGCCAACGCCGCTGCCCGTCGATTCCGGAACGCCGATCCCGCCCGTCCCCGATGCGTCGGTGCCCGATTCCGGACAGCCCGACGCGGGCAAGCCCGAAGACGACGCCGGCACGCCAGACAGCGGCACTCCGGACAGCGGCACGCCCGACGCGGGCTCACCGGCCGATGGCGGCCCCGGCGCCATGGCTCCCGGCTCGCTTGGCGCGGCGCCCTTTGCCACCTCTGCGCTGACCGTCTTCGGCGCCGCGCAGGGTCTGACCGAGGCGCCCGTCTCTGCCTCGGTGGACGAAGCCAGCAACCTCTGGGTGGTCAGCGACAGCGCGCTCTACCTGCTCACGCCCGGCGCCGCGCAGTTCCGCCGCTACACCGCCGCGGACGGCCTGCACGTGGGCCCCGGCTACACCGAGCCTCCGGACGTCACCATGGTCGAGGGCGGAAAGCCCAACGAGTGCTTCGTGGGCTACTACTTCCACGATACCAACGCGGCCAACAACGGCCCGGCCGCGCACATGTGGAACGACCCCGCGGCGCACATGGGCAAGATGGACCAGGTGCTGCTGCAGCCCGACGGCA
>DATBAA010000438.1:0-10378 GCA_036271755.1 Myxococcales bacterium
GCCGCCCGCAACCAGGAGCCTCATCGCTGAGCCCCCACTCCGCGCTGCAAGAAGCCGCCGGGGCCGCCGCTGATGGAGAGCAAGATTCCCGCTGCCAGACAGGAGGCGATGACGCTGGTCATTCCATAGGAGAGGAACGGCAGCGCCATGCCTTTGGTGGGCAAGAGGGCCAGCGCCATGCCGGCGTTGACCAAGGCTTCGAGTGAGATGAGCAAAGTGAGTCCGAGCGCCAGCCAGCAGCCGAACGCGTCCGGAGCAGCGTGGGCGGCTTTGATGCCGCGCCAGACGAGGATGCCGAAGAGCACCAGCACCGACGCCACGCCGGCGAAGCCCAGCTCTTCTCCGACGATGCTCAAGATGAAGTCGGTGTGCGCGGCGGGCAGGAAGAAGAGCTTCTGGTGGCTTTCACCCAGGCCCACGCCGAACGAACCGCCGGCGCCGAACCCGAGCAATGATTCGACGGTTTGATAGCCGTGACCTTGCGGATCCTTCCACGGGTCCAAGAAGGTCAGCACGCGCTGCAAGCGATAGCGAGAATGCCAGACGAGGAACGCCACCACCGGCGCGGCCGCGCCAATCAAGGCAAACAAGTAAGTCAGCCGCGCGCCGGCGACGAAGAGCAGCGCGAAGGTGACGCAGCCCAAGACGACGGTGGTGCCGAAGTCCGGCTCCCACAAGAGCAAGGCGCCGAAGAGGCCGAGCATCACCAAATGCGGCAGGAAGCCGACGGAGAAGATGCGGATGCGGTCCTGCTTCTTCGCCAGGGATCGCGCGAGCCAGAGCACCAGCGAGATCTTGGCGATCTCACTCGGCTGGAAGGTGAGCGGACCCAGCTTCATCCAGCGGCGCGCGCCACCCGCGGCGTGGCCCAGGCCGGGCACGTGCAGCAAGACCAGGAAGGCGATCGAGATGACCACCAACGGAACGGCGAGCACCTCCAAGCGGCGATAGCCGATCTTCATCGCTACCAGCAAGGCGACGAGGCCCGCGGCGGCGCCGACGGCCTGGCGCTTGAAGAACCAGAGGCCGTCTCCCAGGCGCGCGCCGGCGTAGACGGCCGAGGCGCTGTAGACCATCACGACGCCGAAGGTGAGCAGCAGCAATACCGCCCCGAGCAGGACGGGGTCGTAGCGAAGCACGGCCTGCGAGGCGCGGCGCTGGGCGGTGCGGGCTCCGGCGGCGGCGCTGGCGGCGGTCATGAGAGGCTCCTGACCAGCTCTTTGAACTTCTCGCCGCGCTCTTCGAAGTTGTTGAACTGATCGTAGGACGCGCAGGCCGGGGAGAGCAGCACCACATCGCCCGCGCGCGCCAGCCCCTGCGCTTTCAGGACGGCATTCTGCAGGGTCTCGCAGGCCTGCAAAGGCTTCAGGTCGCCAAGCTGATCGGCCACGTTCGCGGCGTCTTCGCCGATGGTCACAATGAGCTTCACGCGCTCTTGAATCAAAGACCTCAAGGGCGCGTAGGGCGAGCCCTTGCCGCGCCCGCCGAGGATGAGGATGACGTTGCCGGGAAAAGCCGTCAGCGACTTCTCGACGCTGTCCACGTTGGTGGCCTTCGAATCGTTGATCCACTCGACGCCGTTCAAGGTGCGAACGGGTTCCAAGCGATGCGGCAGCCCCGGATAGGTATCGAGACCGCGCTGCAGTGTCTCTGCCGAGATGCCCAGGTGAGCCACCAGCGCGACCGCGGCCAGCGCGTTCTCTAGATTGTGGGTCCCGCGCAGCGTGGGAGCATTCAAGGTGAGCCGGTCGTTGCGCGGATTGATCAGCACGCGCGTCACGCCCGGCTTCGTCTTCATCGCCAGCACGCGCGGATCGGCAGCGTTGAGCACCGCGCGGTCGCCTTCGCGCTGGTTCTCGAAGATGCGCTCCTTGGCCGCCGCATAGGCTTCCAGGTTCGGATATCGATCGAGATGATCGGGGGTCACGTTCAGCACCGTGGCCCGCGCGCAGCGCAGCTTCTTGATGCCTTCGAGCTGATAGCTGGAGAGCTCGCAGACGGTCGCGTCGAGCGCGCCGTGGTCGAGCACGCGGTTGCTCAGCGCGTCGCCCAGGTTGCCGCCGGTGAAGACGCGCAAGCCGGCCGTCGCGAGCAGGTGCCCGCAGAGCGCGGTAGTGGTGCTCTTTCCGTTGGTGCCGGTGATGCCGATGATCGGCTCTTCGATGAAGCGCGAAGCCAGCTCGACCTCGCCCATGATCTCGAAGAACCGGGAGCGGGCCTCGACGAAGATCGGCAGCGCAGGCGACAGGCCCGGGCTCGCCACCACCAGGTCGATTCCCCGCAGCGCTTCGGGCTGCACCTTGCGGACCTCGCCGTCGAACTCCACCGGCTTGTCGTCCGCGCCAAATACGTGAGCGCCCTTGGCGCGGAGCAGGCGCGCCGCCGCCCGGCCGCTCTTGCCAAGCCCCACCACCAGCGCTGTGCGGCCTTGGAGGTTCATCGCAGTTTCAACGAAGCCAGTGCAATGAGGGACAACATGATGGAGACGATCCAGAAGCGGACGATGATCTTCGGCTCTGCCCAGCCCTTCAATTCGAAGTGATGGTGGACGGGCGCCATCTTGAAGATGCGCTTGCCGGTGCGCTTGAACCAGAAGACCTGCAGCATGACGGAGAGGATCTCGGCAAAGAAGACGCCGTGGATGATGGCGCTGTCGACCTCGTTCTTCGACAGGACCGCCAATGCGCCCAGGCCGCCGCCCAGAGCGAGCGAGCCGACGTCGCCCATGAACACGGAGGCCGGATAGGCATTGAACCAGAGAAAGCTGATGCCCGCGCCGGCCATCGAAGCGCTGAAGACCGCCAACTCCGCCGCGCCTTCGATGTGCGGAATCAAGAGATAGTCGGCGATATTGAGGCCTTTGATCACCGCGCCGGCCAGGTACGCCAGCACCATGAAGGTCAAGGCCGCGACCACCGTCGGTCCAATGGCCAAACCGTCGAGACCGTCGGTGAGATTGACCGCATTGGAGGTGCCGACGATGACGATGAAAGCAAAGGGCAAGTAGAACCAGCCCAACTGCCAATGGAAGGTCTTCACCTTCACGAACGGAATGGTGAGGTGCGTGTCCAGCTTGAGCGTGCCCGTCTTCCAATCGACGAAGAAGATCGCGATGACGGCGATGAAGATGAACGTCTGCCAGAAGAGCTTCTTCTTGCCGGCCAGGCCCTTCGAGTTCTTCTTGCTGAACTTGAGCCAGTCGTCGGCGAAGCCGATGGCGC
Organism: Myxococcales bacterium; assembly: GCA_036271755.1. Classification (GTDB taxonomy): domain Bacteria; phylum Myxococcota; class Myxococcia; order Myxococcales; family 40CM-4-68-19; genus 40CM-4-68-19. Next base: position 3,222 of record DATBAA010000438.1, read on the forward strand.
CGAAGCCCATGGTGAAGATGAGCACCGCCCAGACCATCTTGTTGGTGAGGTCCGCGAAGAGCAGCGTGCCGAGGAGCATGGAGAAGAGGATGAGGCCGCCGCCCATGGAGGGCGTTCCGCGCTTCTTCTGATGCGTCTGCGGCGTGTCCTCGCGAACGTTCGACTGGCCGTGCTGCAAGTTTTGCAAGGCCTCGATGTAGCTGGGCCCGAGAAACAAACCGATGAGCAAGGAGGCGAGGCCGGCCATCAGCATCCGGAAGGTCGGATAGCGAAGGACGTTGAAGACGGCGATGCTGTTACTGAAGGGGTAGAGTAAGTTGTAGAGCATTTAAACGGCCCCCGTGAGCGGGTCGCTGATTCGCTCCATCTTCATTCCGCGCGAACCTTTGACCAGCACCACGTCTTCGGGCCGGACGCGCGCCTGCACCAGGCGAATGGCGTCCGCCGGGTCTTCGGTGACTTCGATGCTGTCGAAACCGGCTTCGCGGGCGCCTTCGGCGATGGATTTGGCGCGGGCGCCGAAGCAGACCAGGAACGAGAGACCCGCTTTGCCGGCGAAGCGGCCCACGTCGCGGTGCAGATCCAACTCAGTCGGACCCAGCTCCAACATATCGCCCAGTACGGCAATGGAGCGGCTCTTCTCCGGAGTGAGTTGCTGCAGCGCCAGCAGCGCGGCCTTGGTGCTGGCGGGGTTGGCGTTGTAGCAGTCGTCGATGAGGAGCGCGCCGTTGGGCAGGCGGCCGGGGCGCATGCGGCGGCCCGGAGTCTGCGCGTTGGCGAGGCCGCGCAAGATGAGCTCCGCCTCGAGGCCCAGCGCGAGTCCAACGGCGGTCGCGGCGGCAGCGTTGACGCCGTTGTGCGCGCCCAGGAGCTTGAGCTCGACCGCGTGGCGGCCGCCTTGGAATTCGAGCTCGACCTTCAGGCCCGCGCCGCCGTGAACGGCCGACAAGACGCGCACGTCCGCGCCGTAAGCGCCGCCAAAGGTGATGAGCTTGCGCAAGGACAAGCGCGCCTGGCCCAGCACGCGCGCGTCGTCGGCGTTGGCCACGGCGATGGCGTTCGAGCGGAGCGCGTGGAACATCTCGCCCTTGGCGTGCGCGACGCCTTCCAGCGAGCCGCAGCCCTCCAGGTGCACCGGGCCGACGTTGGTGACCACGCCCACGTCCGGGTCGCTCCAGGCGGCCAGGCGCGAGATCTCGCCCAGGTGGTTCATGCCGCACTCGATGGTGGCGAACCGGTGCTCTTCGCCGAGCTTGAGCAGCGTCAGCGGCACGCCGATCTCGTTGTTCAGGTTTCCTTCCGTCTTCAGCGAAGGACCCGCCGCGGCCAGGACGGAGGCGACCAGCTCTTTGGTCGAGGTCTTGCCGGTCGAGCCGGTGATGGAGACCACGCGCAGCGCGGGGAATCGCTGGCGCCACGCCGCCGCGAGCTCGCCCAGCGCGCGGCCGGTGTCTCGCGCGGCCAGCACCGCGACGCCTCTTCCGAGCGCGGAGACGTCGGAGCCTTCGGGGACGAGCACTCCCGCGGCGCCGCCGGCGATGGCCTGCGCGACGAAGTTCGTGCCGTCGAAGTTCTCGCCCTTGAGCGCGACGAAGAGGCCGCCCTGCAAAACGGCCCGGGTGTCCGTGAACGCGCCGGTGAACGGCCCGCCGCCCTGGACAATTCTCGCGCCCGCTGCCCAGGCAACTTGTTCCGCGCTGAAGCTCATTTGTTGAGCTCCTGCAGCACGCGCCGCGCTTCCGCCCGGTCGTCGAAGGGCCGCTTCTCGGTGCCGACGATTTGATAGTCCTCGTGACCCTTGCCGGCGATCACCACCGCGTCGCCCAGGCCGGCGCAGCGCAGCGCCAGGTCGATGGCCTCGCGGCGATCGGGGATGATGCAGTAGCCGTCGGCGCCGGAGCGCGCGTGGCGCGGGTCCAGCGCGCTCTTGCCGCTCTTGCGCAGGCCCGGCTCGATCTCGCGCAAGATCGCCAGCGGGTCTTCGGTGCGCGGGTTGTCGCTGGTGGCGATGATGAGATTGGCCCGTGCGCCCGCGGCGGCGCCCATCAAGGGACGCTTGCCGCGATCGCGATCGCCGCCGCAGCCAAAGACGCAGACCACGCGCGGCTTGTGGCCGGCGGCGCGGCGGACCGCTTCCAGCACGCGCGCGAGCGCATCGTCGGTGTGCGCGTAGTCCACCAGCACCACCCGGCCCTGCGCGTCGGGCACGCGCTCCAACCTGCCGGGCGCGCCGACGCATTCGGGGACCAGCGCCACCAGCTCGCGCAGCGGAATGCCCGAGCCCGCCAAGAGCCCCAGCGCGGCGAGCAGATTTTCCGCGTTGTGCTGGCCGATGAGCGGGCTCGTCACCCACACCAGCTCTTCTTCCAAAGGCGCGTTGGTGCGCAGCCGGAAGTGCAGGCCGTTCAGGTCGACGCGCATCTCGTCCGCGCTCAGCGCCGCGCCGGCCGCGCCCTTCACGGTGAAGCCAATCGAGTGCCGCAGCTCTTCGTGCAGCGAGGCGACGCGAACGTCGTCGAGATTGAGCACGGCCGGAGCGCGCGCCGGCAGCAGCTCGCGGAAGAGCTTCGCCTTGGCGGCGAAGTAGTCGTCCATGGTGCCGTGATAATCCAGGTGATCGCGCGTCAGGTTGGTGAAGGCCGCGCCAGCGAAGGTGCAGCCCGCCGCGCGCTCCTGCGAGAGCGCGTGGCTCGAGACCTCCATGGAGACCACCTGCGCGCCGGCATCTTTCATGCGGCGCAGCAGCTCCTGCAGCTCGTGCGATTCGGGCGTGGTGTGCGTGGCGGAAGAGCGTCCGCCGGGCCAGCGGCACTCGACGGTGCCGATGAGCCCCGTGCGCATTCCGCGCGCCGCCGAGAGCTGCTCGACCAGATAGGCCGTCGTCGTCTTGCCGTTGGTGCCGGTGATGGCGAAGAGCTGAAAGCTGCGCGACGGCTCGCCGTAAAAACGCGACGAGGCCTGCGAGAACGTCTTGCGCGGGTTCTGCGAGATCGCCACCGGAACGGGCAGCGGCAAAGCGCGGGAGGCGAGCACGGCCGCGGCGCCCTTCTCCACCGCCGCGGGCGCGAACTCAGCCCCGTCGGCAGCCGTCCCCGGCAACGCCGCGAAGAGCGCGCCCGGCATCACCCGCCGCGAATCCACCGCCAGCGAACGCACCTCGGCATCCGAGGTCACCTGGGCGTCGAAGCCGTGGAGTAGCTCGGAAAGTTTCAAGGCTGGCGTCCGGTATCCATCGCAAACCCCTTACTGCCGCTCACCCGGCGGCGCCAGCGTCACCTTTACGCGTGCACCACGTTTGACAATTGCTCCCGCGCGCGGCGACTGCGCGACCGCTCGCCCGCTGCCATGCAGATCCGCATCCAACGAAGCTTGGGACAGGCGGCGCGCGGCCACCCGGGCAGGCATTCCCGCCACGTCCGGCACCACCGCGCGGCCGGGCGCGCGGCCCTCGGGCTCTGGCTCGGGCGCGATGGAAGCTTCGGCCAGCAAGATGGGCTCTTCGAAGTGCTCGGGCGCCGCCTCGCGCGACTGCGCCGGCATCACGCCCAGCTGCCGCAAGGATTCGCGCGCGATGGCTCCCCAGGCGGGCGCGGCCACCATGCCGCCCGTCACCTCCGCGCCCTTCCCGGCCGGCTCGTCGATGACGACCAGGATGGCGACCTTGGGCGCCTCGGAAGGAACGAACCCCAAGAAGCTGGCGAGGCGCTTGTCGCCGTAGCCGCCGCGGATGGGGTCGACTTTTTGCGCCGTGCCCGTCTTGCCGGCGGCGCGATAGTCGGCCAGCGCGGCGCGGGTGCCGGTGCCCTTCGCGACCACTTCCTCGAGCATGGCGGTGACGGTCTTCGCGGTCTCCGGAGAGAGCACGCGCCGCACTTCGTGACGTCCTCCCTGCTCCAGGACAGAGCCGTCCGAGCCGACGATCTTCTCGATCAGGTACGGCGTCAGCAGCGTGCCGCCGTTGGCGATGGCAGCCATGGCCACCACCTCTTGCAAGCCGGTAGCCGACATGCCCTGACCGAAGGCGGTGGTATCGAGCGCGATCTGCGCCATGCGCGCGGGGTCGCCCAGCTGGCCCTTGGCCTCTCCCGGCAGGCCGACGTTGGTGCGCTCGCCGAAACCAAAGGCCTTCAAACCCGCGATCAGCTTCTCTTTGCCCAGCCGCTCGCCGATCTTGGCCGCGCAGATGTTGGAGGACTCGCGCAGCACCGTGGCGGGCGTGGCCCAATCTACCGGATGTGTATCGTGGATTTTCCGGCCGGCGTGCGGCCACAAGCCGTGCTCGCAGTAGAGCAGCTCGTCGGGCTTGAGCACGCCCTCTTCGAACGCGCGCGCGACGACGAAGCTCTTGATGGTCGAGCCGGGCTCCAGCTGGTCCTGCACCGCGCGGTCGCGCCAGATCAACGGATCGCGGCCCGGCTTGCTGGAGTCGAACAGAGGATTGCCGGCCAGCGCCAGCACCGCGCCGCTCTTCACGTCGAGGACGATGGCCCAGCCGCCCACCGCGCCCGCGCTGCGCACGGCTTTGTCGAGCTCACGCTCGGCCGCGTGCTGGATGGAGCTGTCGAGCGTCAAGGTCACGGTCGCGCCGGTCAGCTCGGCCGGATCGGGAACGCCGTGCTCGAGCACCATGTTGCCGCGCGCGTCGCGGGTGGCCGACACCTGCTGGCTCTTGCCGCGCAGCACTTCATCGAGCTCGCGCTCCAGGCCTTCCTGGCCGTTCTCCTCGCCGACGAAGCCCAGCACCTGCGCGGCCAGCTCGCGCTGCGGGTAGATGCGCTTCGGCTCCTTCACCAATTCGACGCCGTCCAGGGCCAGCGCGCGCACTCGCGCGGCGGCGGGCTCGTCGAGCTTGCGCTTGAGCCAGACGAAGTGCTTGCCGGCTTGCGACAGCTTCTCCAGCACCTTCGCGCGCGGCATCGAGAGCGAGCGGCTCAAGGCATCGGCTGCGAAGGCGCGCGCTTTGTCCGTCTCGAAGGCGCTGGGGTCGACGAAGACCGAATCCACGTCGCGCGTCACCGCCAGCGGCTCGCCGTTGCGGCCCTCGATCAAACCGCGCCGGGGCTGCAGCAGGAGCTCGCGTTTGGTCTGATCGCGCTGCAGCCGCGAGAGCCGCGAGCGATCGAAGACCTGTACGAAAGCCGCGCGTCCGAGCACGACGGCAAAGAGCGTCAGCAGCGCCGCGCCCAGCAGGGACGCGCGCAGGCGGACGTAACGGCCCTCCTTCACCGGCGGTTTCGACGTGCGGGCCACGTGCGCTTACGGCCCCGCGGCCATGAGGGAAGGCCGGACGGCGTCGCCGACCAGGACGACGACGCGATCGACCGGAGCCGGCGTCATGCCAAGCTTCGTCCGCGCCAGCTCTTCGATGCGCGACGGGCTCTTCAGCTCGGCGGCGCGGATCTGCAGCGTCTCGTGCTCGCGCGAGAGCTCCCGCGACTCGGCGGAGAGCCGCGACAGCCGGTAGCCCTCTTCGGTGACGCGCGTGCGCAAGTACGCGTGGCCCAACGACGCGACGGCGAGCAGCCCGCAAGCGGCGGTGGCGGTGGCAAAGTCCAGGAAGCCGCGCTTGTCCACCGCGCGGCGGATGGTGCTGGGCGAAGCCCCGCGTGAAACGAAAGATTCGGTCATGCCAGCCTCTCGACTGCGCGCAGCTTCGCGCTTCGCGCCCGGGGGTTTGCCTTCAGCTCTTCTTCGCCCGCCAGGATGGGCTTCTTGGTGAGCACCTTCCACTGCGCGCTGCGGCCGCAAGCGCAGATGGGCAGCTGCGGCGGGCAGATGCAGCCCGTGGCCAGCTTGGCAAAGCCCTGCTTCACCATCCGGTCTTCGAGCGAATGAAAGCTGATGGCCACCGCGCGGCCGCCCTTCACCACCAGCCGCGGCAGCTGGGTCAAGAAGTCTCCCAGCGCGCCCAGCTCGTCGTTGACCGCGATGCGCAGCGCCTGGAACGTGCGCGTGGCCGGGTGGATGTTCTTCGGCCACAGCTGGCGCGGAATGGACGATCCCACCAATTCGGCCAGGTCGCGCGTGTCCGCCAATTTGTTCTGCTCCAAGGCCCTATGGATCTCGCGGGCGATCTTGCGCGCGAATCGCTCTTCGCCCAGCGAGTCGATGATGCGCGTCAGCGAGCGCAGATCCCACTCCTTGAGCTTCTCGCTCAGCGGCTCGCCGCGGGTGGTGTCCATGCGCATGTCGAGCGGGCCCCCTTCGCGGAACGAGAAGCCGCGCGCCGGGTCGTCGAGCTGCGGAGAGGAGACGCCCAGGTCCACCAGCGCGCCGTCCACCTCGCCAATGCCGGCCGCGTCGAGCAGCGCGCGCGCGTCGCGGAAGTTGCCGTGCACCAGCACCACGTCGCGGCCCTGCAGCTTCTCGGTAGCCGCCGCGAGCGCGACGGGATCTTGATCCAAGCCGATCACGCGCGCGCCCGCGTCGAGCAACGCCAACGCGTGCCCGCCGCCGCCCAGCGTGCCGTCCAGGATGGTCTTCCCCGGACCAGCAGCCAGCAGCGTCACGGCCTCGTGCCGCAGCACGGTCTGGTGGACGAACTCGCTCACCGGCGCAGCATCCTCACTCTCGCGGGCGCGACGGCGACGGCTCCGGCGGCCTCTTCGGCGGTGCGGAAGAGCATCAGCTCCGCGCCGCCCGCGGCCTTCAAGATGTTGGAGACGTACGGGTTGCGCACCGCGATGAGGAGATCGCCGCCGCGCGCCAGCAGCTCCTTGCGGCGCGCCACCAGCTCGGGGACGCCGTTGTAGTCCAGGTGCGTGACCTCGCGCAGGTCGAGCACGATGCGGCCCGCCTCGCCCGCGGCGCGGCCGATGGTGTAGTCGATGGCCCAGAGCGCCTCGCGATCCAGGTCGCCGCGCACCGAGACGGTGGCGACGCTCTCCTCCCAGCGCAGGCCCGGAGCGGACTGCTTCTGGGCAGGCTTCAAGGCGAGGACCGCGGAGGGCTCGCTGCGCAGGGTGCGTGTCTTGTCGGCCATCTGAGTTGCTCCTCTTTGTCTTCACACCGCGACGCTCGCGCGCCGGTTTACAAAAGCTCGCTGAGCCGCCGCGCCAGGTCCTTCTTCGTCTCCGGCGCGCGGGCGGCCTTCTGCACTTCGGCCCACTTGGCGGGGGCCCAGATCTCGATGCGCTCGACGGTGCCCGCCCAGGTGA
>DATBAA010000439.1:0-2365 GCA_036271755.1 Myxococcales bacterium
TTCCAGGAACTCGGCGTTGGAGTCGTATTCGGCGATGGACTTCATCAGCCGTTCCATTGCCTCGATGGGCTTCAAGGCAAACAGCGCGCCGCGGAGCTTCTTCACCTTTTCATACTCGTGCTGGCTGAAGAGCTTCTCCTCTTTGCGCGTGCCGGAGGTCTGGATGTTGATGGCCGGGAAGACGCGCTTCTCGGCCAGCTGGCGGTCGAGATTGATTTCGGAGTTGCCGGTGCCCTTGAACTCCTCGAAGATCACCTCGTCCATGCGCGAGCCGGTGTCGATGAGCGCGGTGGCGATGATGGTCAGCGAGCCCCCTTCTTCCGCGTTGCGGGCCGCGCCGAACAAACGCTTCGGCCGCTCGAGCGCGCGGGAGTCGACGCCGCCCGATAACGTCCTGCCGGATGATTCGACCTCCTTGTTGTAGGCGCGCGACAGACGCGTGATCGAGTCGAGGAGAATGACCACGTCTTTACCGGCTTCGACCAGGCGCTTGGCGCGCTCGAGCGCCATTTCGGCGACGTGCAGGTGCTCGTCGGTGGGGCGATCGGAAGACGACGCATAGACGTCTGCTTTGACGGTGCGGCGGAAGTCAGTGACTTCTTCCGGGCGCTCGTCGACGAGCAGGACCATTTGAATGACGTCTGGCCGGTTGATGGTGATGGCCGCGCAGATCTTCTGCAGCATGATGGTCTTGCCGGTCTTGGGCGGCGCGACGATCAGCATGCGCTGCCCCAGGCCGATGGGCGAGACGATGTCGATGACGCGCGTGAGGATTTCCTTGGGCGTCGTCTCCATCACCAGGCGGTCGTCGGGGTCGATGACGGTCAGGTTCTGGAAGGCGGTGCGCTTCGCGGCCTCTGCCGGCGCCATGCCTTCCACCGTCTCGGTGCGCACCAGCTGCGGGCGGCCGTTGCGGCGGGCCGCGTGGCCGGTCAGCATTACGCCGGGCCGCAAGCGGTCGCGGTCGATGATGTGGCGCGGAACCTCGACGTCGTCCTGCTGGGGCAGGAAGTTGTATTTGGCGAGGCGCAGCTTGCCGTTGCCGCGGTGGTCGACCTCCAGGATGCCGTCGCAGGGCGTGGTCTGCTCCTGCTGGCGCGGCTGCTGGTTCTGGTGCCGCTGCTGGTTCTGGTGCCGATTCTGATTCTGGTTGTTGTTGCCATCCCGTTGCCGCTGCGGCTGCTCTTGCCGGGGCGGCTGCTGCTGCGCGGGCGGCTGGCCTTCGGCGGGCGTGGTCACCGGCAGGGCCGCGGGCTGGGCCTCGGCTGACGCCGGAGCCGGAGCGGCTGCCTCGGAGACCGCGACAGGCTGCGCTTCTGGAGCCGGGGGCGCGGCGGATTCGGCCTGCGGCGCGCGCGGCTCCTTGTTGTTGCCGTTGGCGGTATCGACGGTCTCCTCATCGGGGCCCTCGTCGTCCGCTTCGTTGCCGGCGCTGTCGTTCTCGACGTCGACGATGCGGCCGTGCGCGTCCAAAGGGGCCGGGGTTTGATTCTTGTCTCCCTGTCCGCCGCCCTTGCCGCGCCGTCCGCGGCCGCCCCTGCGATTGCGCCGGAAGCGCCGCCGGCCTTCACCCTGCTGACCGTTGGCCTGCGCTCCGCCTCCGCCACCGCCACCGCCGCTCGCGTGGCCGCCGCCGCTGTTGCCGTTGGCGTTGTTGTTTCCGCCTGAATTACCAGACGGGAATCGCGCGTTACCGGGCTCCGGCGCATCGTTGTGCTGCGCGGAATCCGCCGGGGGACGCTGTCCTTCTCCGTTCATCGATCGCTCCATTACTTCTTCAAGAGACGGCTCAAGAAGCCGCCTTTGCTGTCTTCAGTGGTTTTGTTGCGCATACGCTTCAGCTCGTCCTTGGCCTGCATGAACTCGGGGTCCTTCTCGACCGCCTTGCGCAAGAGGTTGCGCGCGCCGTCCGGGTTGCCGCTCGCCTCGAGCATCTGGGCGCAGAAGAGATTGGCGGAGTACAGCCGCGCGTCGAGCTCCAGTGCTTTCTCTTCGTGTTGCAGGCCGTCGTACGGTTTGCCCGTGCGTTTGAAGATGGCCATGCCCAGGTAGGCGTGGAACTCTGCTTCCGAGTTGTTCAGGGCGATTGCTTCACGAAACTGCACTTCAGCGTCTTCGTAACGGCCAATTTTGAAGAGCGCCTCGCCTTTTTGGAACAAACCTTCTGCTCGCAAGATCGCTGCCACATCGGTGGGCAGGCCCTTCTTCTTGCGGTCGACGAAGACGTCATACTCGGCCTTCTTCTCTTTGTCGGTCAAGACCGAGTGGGCCTCGTTGACGCGGGCGAAGAGATCCTCGGCCACCTTCTGGGCCGAGCCAAGATTCAATCCGCTGAACGAGTCGGAGTGGTAGCGCTTGGCGGCTG
>DATBAA010000440.1:0-1998 GCA_036271755.1 Myxococcales bacterium
CGCCGCGTACGGCAACCCGCGGCTCTTGCCCGAGCGCTCGCGGCAGCTGGTAGTGGGGTTGGAGCAGCCGCTGCCGTTCCGGGCGCTCTTGCGCATCGAGGGCTATTCGAAGTGGCTCGACCGGCTGGTGGTGAACCCCGATACGGACAGCGGCGTGCGCACGCTGCAAGCCGCGGGGCAGCCGGTGTTCCAGAACAGCGGCACGGGGTACGCGCGCGGCATCGATCTGCTGCTGGTCGGCCGCACGCCGCGGCTGTCGTACGGCTTTTCCGGAAGCCTGCTGCACTCCGAGCGAACCAATCCGCTGGCTTCGGGGCCGCAGACCTATGCAGCGCCTTGGGATCAACGCGTGACGCTGTCTGCGAACTTGTCGGCGACTGTCGGCACCGGCTGGCTCCTGAGCGGCCGTGCCACGTTCCACACCGGCCGGCCGACGACGGACGTGCTGGGCTTCACCCGCGACGAGGCCACGCAGAAGTTCGTGCCCATCTTCGGGCCCACCAACGGCGCGCGCTTTCCGGCGTACTTCGAGAGCTCCATCCGCGCGGAGAAGCAGTTTCGCATCGGCGCGCTGCAGCTCGCCTGGTACGCGGAGCTGCTCAACGTCACCAACACGCAGAACGTCTTCATCTACACCTACGGCAAGGGCGACTTCGCCAACAACGTCGAGCCGGACAAGGGCACCTTCAATCACCTGCCCATCCGGCCCTTCTTCGGCATTCGCTGCGAGAACTAGCCGGACAGGAGCTCGGCGAGCGTGACGCACTTCAGCTGGCGCGCTTCGAGCAGCTTCAGGAGACCCGGGAGCACGTCGAGCGCGACCGGCCTGCGCTCCGTCGCGTCGTGCAGCACGAGGATGGCGCCGGGCCGGAGGTGCGGCTCGAGCCGCGCCAGGGCTTGCGCGGCCGTCGTGCGCGCCACTCCGTCCCGCGCGGTCGCCGTCCAGCCGGCGAGCTGAAGTCCGGCCAGCTTCGCGGCGCGAGCCACCCGCGGCGAGAGCAGACCCACCGGCGGCCGGAACCAGCGCGGGCGGCGGCCGCAAGCGGTCTCGATGCGCGCGGTGGTCTCGTCCAGCTCTGCCGCGAGCTTCCGCGGTGGCAAGAACGGCGTCAGATACGAATGGTGCAGCGAATGATTCTCCACGGCATGCCCGGCGCGCGCGATCGCCGCCAGCGCCTCGGGTGTCGTCCGCTCGCCGATGACGAAGAAGGTCGCCCGATGCCCGCCCAGCGCGGCCAACAGCGCTTGCGTGTGCGGCCCCGGACCGTCATCGAAGGTGATCGCCACTTCGGCGCGATGAGTCGTCACCGCCATCAATGGCCGTGCAAAGACGCCGCTCGACTGGAAGAAGACGCCGCACGCCAGGATGGCAAGGAAGAGCGCCGCCGCCAGCAACAGCAGCCACACTGGCGCCCCGAGGAGCGGACAGAGAAGGCAGCCGGCGGCGGCGGCGATGAGCAGCACGCGGCCTGGCGCAGAGGCGTACTTTCCGGCGGGCGCGGTCACTGCCGCAACATACCCGACGCATTCGCTCTTGGCGGATCTCCAACGGCCGCTGTATGTAGCGTCCATTGGGGGATTGCATGAAATCGCGAATCGCTCTCGTCGTCGTAGCGCTGCTCCCGCTCGCTTGCCGTCACGCCATCGTGCACGGGCCCATGACCATTCCGCTGGCCTGGGCGCCCACCGACGCCTCGACGCTTCCCATCGGCGCCACCGCGGCGTTCAAGGATCAGCGCGTGGCCGTCAACCCCGTCGTCGACTCGCGCGAGAACAAGGCCGACATCGGCAAGAACATCGAAGAGAAGATCGACCGCCAGCAAAAGCCGGAGTGGGCCGTCTCCACCAACAGCGACCTCGGCTCGTTCCTGACCGATCGCCTGCTGGCGGTGCTGCAGGCCAACGGCATCGCGACCGTCACCAGCGAGCCGACGCGCGTCATCCGCCTCGAGATCCTGCGCTACTACGTCGTCGAGGGCGAGAGCTACAAGGCCGACG
>DATBAA010000441.1:0-4102 GCA_036271755.1 Myxococcales bacterium
TCACCTGGGCCAACGACACCGGCGCGTACTTCGCGGGCCGCGCGTTCGGCAAACACAAGCTCTACCCGCGTATCTCACCCTCCAAGACCTGGGAGGGAGCGATCGGCGGCACGCTCTCTTCCATCGTCGGCGCCTGCGTGGTGCAGCGCTTCTTCCTGCCCGCGCTCTCGCTGCACGGGGCCATCGTCATCGGCGCCGGCGCGGCCATTTTGGGACCTCTGGGCGATCTGTCCGAATCAATGCTCAAGCGCGCCTACGGGGCAAAAGACTCTGGAAAGCTCCTGCCGGGCCATGGCGGCCTTCTAGACCGCCTCGACGCGTTGCTCTTCAACGCTCCGTTCGTACTGTTGTGCGCGAGGCTCTTTCTGTAGTTAGACTCGCGATTCCATGGGCGCATACGTCCAATCCGCGGGCTTCACCGTTCTCTCGTTTGCGCTGGTGATCAGCGTCGTCGTCTTCTTCCACGAGCTTGGCCACCTCCTGGTGGGCAAGGCCGTGGGGGTCAAGGCGGTGCGCTTCTCCATCGGATTCGGGCCCAAGCTGTTCAGCTTCCAGAAGGGAGAGACCGAGTACCGGCTCTCGCTCCTGCCCCTGGGCGGCTACGTCAAGTTCGCGGGCGACAACCCGTACGAGGAGGTCGCCCTCGAAGATCGCGGCCGCGGCTTCCTCGAACAGGCGCCGTGGAAGAAGGGCCTCATCGCCGTGGCCGGGCCCATGGCCAACTTCGTCCTCGCCATCGTCTTCTTCTTCTTCGTCTACTCCGCGCCCCGCGCCGACATCCGCGCCAAGGTCGGCTACGTGAAGCCCGAGTCGCCGGCGGCCGCGGCCGGCCTGCGCTACGGAGATGAAGTGGTCTCCATCAACGGCACGCACATCGACGGCTGGATCACCATGCAGCAAGAGATCCGCGCCCACGGCGGCGAGACGCTCTCGCTGCGGGTGCTGCGCAACGGCCAGCCGCTCGATCTGCAGATCATCCCCGCCATGCACGAGGAGACGAACCCCATCGAGACGGTGAAGCACGGCCGCATCGGCGTGGCGGCCGTCCCGCGCAGCGCGGAGGTCACGGTCGTCTCGCCCGATTCGCCGGCCGGCCGCGCGGGCGTGCAGACCTTCGACAAGGTGGTGGCGCTCGACGGCCAGCCCGTTCCCAACTGGGAAGACCTGGCGCAGAAGCTCGAAGCGAAGAGCACTGCCATCACCTTGAATGTGCTGCGGCCGCGCGCCGTCGCGGCTCCGGGCGCGACGCTCTGGGCGCAAGATCCGGTCGCGCTGCAGCTGGCAGCACCGGACAAGCCGGGCGCCTACGGCCTCGAGCCCAGCGACATGACGCTCTTCGTGGTGCAGCCCGGCTCGGGGGCCTGGGACTCCGGCCTGCGCCGCGGCGACAAGATCCTCAGCGTGGCCGGCAAGCCCGCGCTCTCGTGGACCGACGAGGTGGAGCCCGCGCTGGCCGCGGCCTTCCACGCCGACGCGCCCACGCCGCTGAAGCTCGACCCGGTGACCTTCGTGGTGCGCCGCGACGGCAAGGAGCTGTCCTTGCCGGTCATGCAGCACCTGCACCAGGACCGCGACGAGACGGGCTTCAAGGCCGACCTGCCCGAGCTGGGCGCGCTGCCGGGCCTCGTCAACTCGACCGAGCCGGAGCGCATCTTCGTCAAGTACTCGCTGCCGCAGGCCGCCACGCACGCCTTCTCGGCCACAGGCGAGATGCTGCGCACGCAGGCGCTGGGCATCGCCCGGATGATCGGCGGTCACATTCCCACCCGCAGCATCGGCAGCTTCCTCTTGATGGCCGACGTGGCCCGCAAGGCGGCCGATCAAGGCTGGCGCGAGGTGCTGCTCACCATGAGCACCATCAGCATCGTGCTCGGCTTCATGAATCTCTTGCCGGTGCCGGTGCTGGACGGCTTCCACGTGCTCTCGGCGTTCATCGAGGGCATTCGCAAGAAGCCGCTCTCGCTGCGCTTCCGCGAAGTGGCCAACGTGGTGGGCCTGGCGCTGCTCTTCACGCTGATGCTCTACGCGGTCCGCAACGACGTGCTCCGCAAGTGGTTCTAGGTTGCGGGTCATCGCTCTAGACACCTCGACGCCCGTCACCAGCTGCGCGCTCTTGGAGGACGAGACGGTCGTCTGGGAGAAGCTCTTGCAAGAAAAGGCCGGCGACGTCCTGCCCGCCGCGCTGGGCGATCTGGAAGGCATTCAAGGCGTCGCGGTCGGGCTCGGGCCCGGCTCCTTCACGGGCCTGCGCGTCGGCCTCGCCGCGGCCAAGGCGTTGAGCTACGCGCGGCGGCTGCCCATCGCGGGCGTCTCCAGCCTGCAGGCGCTCGCCGCGGGCCAGGCGGGCCTTGTCTGCGCGGCGACCGAAGCGCGCCGCAACGAGCTCTTCAGCCAGTTCTTCCTCGACGGCGTTCCCCAAGGCGAGGTCCGCGTCGTCATGGCGGCCGACCTACGACTCGGGGAAGCGCGCCTCGTCAAAGCTACCCCGAGCGCGGCGGTCATCGCCCGGCTCTGCCTGCCCGAGCTGCGTGGAAAGCCCTACGACCAGGCCAGCTGCTTCGCCCTGGCGCCCGACTATCGGCAGGGCTTCGCGAACTTGACTTGACGCTGGGCGGCCTTGGCGGCAATCAAGCGGGCATGAGCAGCGGATACAGAGTGGCGATTGCAGGCGCGACCGGCGCGGTCGGCCGCGAGATGATCAAGGTGCTGGAGGAGCGCGACTTCCCCGTCTCGGAGCTGATTCCCCTGGCCTCCGAGCGCAGCGAAGGCCAGGCGCTCACCTTCCGCGATCGCGAGTACACCGTGAAGCGGCTCAAGCCCGACTCCTTTGCGGGCGTGCAGATCGCGCTCTTTTCGCCCGGCGCCACCGTCAGCCGCGAGTTCGCGCCGCACGCGGCCCGCGCGGGCGCCATCGTCATCGACAACTCCAGCGCCTTTCGCATGGAGGCCGACTGCCCGCTGGTGGTTCCGGAGGTGAACCCCAAGGACGTCGAGCTGGCGTTGAACGGCCGGCGCATCATCGCCAACCCCAACTGCAGCACCATCCAGCTGGTGGTGGTCCTGAAGCCGCTGCACGACGCGGCCACGCTGAAGACCGTCATCGTCTCCACCTACCAGTCGGTCAGCGGGGCAGGGCAGAAGGGCATCGACGAGCTCGATCAACAGAGCCGCGCCGTCTTCAATTTGCAGGAGATCAAGAACGAGAAGTTCCCCCACCGCATCGCGTTCAACGTCATCCCCGACATCGGCAAGGACTCGGGCAACGGCTACACCGACGAGGAGATGAAGCTCGTCCACGAGAGCCGCAAGATCATGGGGCTGCCGGGGCTTCTGGTCTCGGGCACCTGCGTGCGCGTGCCGGTCTTCTACAGCCACTCCGAGGCAGCGCACCTCTTCTTCGAGAAGCCCCTCTCGGCCAACGCGGCGCGCGAGATCCTGCGCAAGGCGCCCGGCGTGAAGGTGCTGGACGACCTGCAGGAGCACATCTACCCGATGCCCATGCTGGCCGCCGGCGACGACGACAACTTGGTGGGACGCATCCGCCAGGACCTGACCAACCCCAACGCGCTGGCGCTCTTCATCGTCAGCGACAACCTGCGCAAGGGCGCCGCCACCAACGCGGTGCAAATCGCCGAGCTGCTGGCCGGACAGTACGCTGACAGGTTGTCCCTGCGCTCTTAGCCAGCTCGGACAATTTGTCAGCCGCTGCCGGTGTCAGCCAGTGAGATGCCTGGAAAACGGCCGGCGGACGGGTGGCCCCTTCCTTGCTATGAGACTCGCCGACATGCGGAAAGCACTCGTCATCTGCGGCGCCCTGATGCTCTGGCCGGTTGCGGCACGGGCGCAGACCATCCTTCTCACCAGCCCTCAAGCCATCACCACGACCGCGTCGGCGGTGCCGCAGATCTACGTCGGCGCGGCGGCCTGTCCGAGCGAACAGTTGACGTTCAACTGGGACACCACGCCGGTGGGCGGCATCCAAATTGGCCAGGTGCTCAACGTCATCAAGAGCAACAGCTCCAGCGCCTGCAACAGCACCGACGCTCCCACCGACGTCGGCTCCAGCGTCGACGCGGCGCCCACCCAGACCACCACCGGCAGC
>DATBAA010000442.1:0-7060 GCA_036271755.1 Myxococcales bacterium
CGCGGAGGTGAAGAAGCTGCAGGCCAGCGCCGATCTCTATCGCCGCACCAAAGCCGCCGAAGGAGGCCTGTTGGTGAAGCTCGCGGAGGCGCAAGGAACCGAACTGGAGAACCAGGCGCTGCGCGGCGTGGGCAGCGAGAACACCGTTGGCCTGAAGATGGCCGACGCGCTCAAAGGGACGCGCGTCATCGTGCTGCCCTCCGACGGCGAAGGCGGAATGAATCCCCTCGATTTGAAGTCGCTGCTCAAGCGCTTCGACGTGAAGGAATAAGCCAATGCGCAAACTCACTTTGGCAGCGCTGCTCTGTTCGGCTTGCACCTTCCACAGCACCGACTCCACCGAGCAGGGCGTGCTGACGCGCAAGGTCGCCTTGTTCGGCAAATCAGGTATCCAGCCCGAGCCTTATGCGCCGGGCACCACCTATACCTTTCCGGCATTCATCACCGATTGGCACGTCTACAACGTGGCGCTGCAGAACCTGGAGATGGTGCAGTCCGCCGACAAAGGCGACCGCGCCGGCCGCGACGACATCGAGTTCAAGACCCACGACGGCAACGACATCACCGTGGACGTGACCGTCTCCTGGCGCATCGACCCGGCGAAGACGCCGTGGATCCTCGAGCACGTGGGCGGCTCCACTGCCGAAGTGAAAGAAAACCTGGTGCGGCCGGCCTGCCGCAGCATCGTGCGCGACGTGCTCAACACCATGACCAGCGAAGAGTTCTACGTCTCCGACCGCCGCTTCCAGAAAGCCGAAGAGGCGCGCGCCGAGCTGACCAAGCTGATGGGGCCGGAAGGCGTCATCGTCGAGCGCGTGATCATGGGCGAGCACCACTTCCACCCCGACTACGAGAAGGTCATCCACGACAAGAAGCTGGCCGAGCAGACCGCGGAGCGCATGGTCTCCGAAGGCCACGCCGCGCAGCAGGAGTTCCTGCGCAACCTCGAAACCGCCAAGGGTCAGGTGTCGCAGAAGATCGCCACCGCCCAGGGCCAGCTCGACCAGGTGAAGCTGGCCGCCGACGCCGATCTCTTCCGGTCGCAGCGCGAGGCTGAGGCCATCTTGTCCGAGCGGCGCGCGCACGCGAAGGGCGTGGAGAAGCAGAATCAGGCCATGAGCGGCGCCGGCGGACGGACGCTGGTGAAGCTGCGCATCGCCGAGGCGCTGGCCGGCAAGCAGATCGTCTTCCTGCCCGGCGGCGGCAAAGCCGGCTCGCTGCAGACCACCAACCTGAACGATTTGCTGACTCGCTTCGCCGTGGTGAGCTCGGTGGAGAAAGAAGCGGCGGAACCTTCGAAGTGAACCTGAAGCTCACGCTCGAGTACGACGGCACGGAGTTCGTTGGCTGGCAGGCGCAGGCCGAGGGGCGCAGCGTGCAAGGCGTGCTGGAGCAGGCGGTGGCGAAGCTCTGCAAGGAGAGCGTGCGCGTGACCGGCGCGGGGCGCACCGATTCGGGCGTGCACGCGCGCGGCCAGGTGGCGTCGCTGCAAGTGACGCAGCGGCTGCCGCTGCGGGCCTGGACGGTGGGCCTCAACGCGCTGCTGCCGGCGGACCTGGCGTGCGTGAAAGCGGAAGAGGTCCCCGAGGGCTTCGACGCCCGGCGCTGGGCGCGCGGCAAACGATATGTTTATTCAATCCTGCAGACGGCGGTGCGGCTGCCTCTGGAGCGGGGCAGGGCGTGGGAGATCCGCCGGCCGCTGGACGTCGAGGCCATGCGGCGGGCGGCGCCGGCTTTGTTGGGCAAACATGACTTCAGCTCGTTTCGCGCTGCGGACTGTCCGGCAAATCATCCCAATCGCGACCTCAAGCGGCTCGAGGTGTTGGAAGAAGGCCCGCGCGTTCGTTTGATCGTCGAGGCCACGGCCTTTCTCAAACATATGGTGCGCAATCTCACCGGCACGCTGGTGGAGGTTGGCCACGGCAAGCGCGCGGCCGACTCGATGGCAGCGCTGCTGGCGGTCCGCGATCGCACCCAGGCAGGAATGACCGCGCCCGCGCATGGCCTTTTGCTCGACGAGGTCTTTTATCTGCCCGGGAACGTGCAGCCCTGAGTCACTTCCAGAACTGCCACCACGACTTGCGGTGCCGGGCAAAGGCGCGGGCGAAGAGAAAGCGGCCGAACTTCGTCACCGTCTCCACCGCCACCGCCGCGGAGTTGGCGTGAATGGCGTGCATGCTGGCAATGGCTTCGACCAGCGCCGTCGCGCTCATCCGCACTTCGGCCACGCCCAGCAGCTCCGTCCCGCGAAAGAGGCGCACCGCGATCATGCCCAGATCTGTTTCGCCCTCGGCTGCCTTGCGGCCCGTGCCCTCCAGCAGATAGTCGATGCCTTGATGCACGAAGGGCAGCCGGTAGCGCAGCGCGCTCTCCGCGTCCGCCGCCGTGACGCGCCCGCGCATGCAGAGAATGCGCTCGCCGAAGCCGGGGAGATCGAGGGTGGCATTCACCACCCCGGCATGGTTCGGGTCGCGCAGGAAGCGCTCGAGATCCTGGATGACCACCGAGGCCTCGAGGCGCAAAGGCTTGCCGTCGAGCAGTCCCTCCAGACGCTGCCGGAACGAGATGCCCGGACCCGACAGCTTCATCTGCGTGGCCGCCGGCGTGAGCAACGCCTTTGATTCGGGATGCGCCGCCGCGCGCTCGCAGCTGGCGTGGCCGTCGGCATAGCCCATGGCCACCAGCGTGGCTCCGTCGATGCGGCCCAGGTAGTAGTCGGGGTCGAGCGGCAGCGCATATTCGGGCTTCACCACCTGCAGCCTGATGGGCCGGCGCTGGCCGTATGGCGAGTCTCCGCGGGCGATGCGCTCGTTCAGCTCTGCCACCTGTTCCAACTCGGCGAAGAGCTTCCCGTTGGCGCTCATCTCGATCATATGGACGTATTGGGGAAACGGACCGTCGATATATTCCGCGGTATTGCCGATGCACCAGACCAGCCAGATCTCCTCGGCGCCGCGGCGCACCGCCTCCAGGACGTTGGCGTCCTTGATCCAGACCGAGTCGCAATGAGGCGCGCCGCCGATGTTCACCGCCGGCATCAGGATGGGCAGCGAGATGCCAGCCGTCAGATAGTCGAGAGTGAGTTTGTCGTTGGGAATGGCTTCATTGGTCTTGCGCGCGAAGTTGCAGACGTTGAAGGTGGCGGCGACGCCGGTGGCGGCGTTGATCTTGCCGATATCGATACCCAGGTGGGGGAAGACGCGCTCCATCACGCCCGTGGCGCTGCCCATGGCCTTCACGTTCGGCCCGCGCAGATATTCCTTCAAAGGCATGAACGAGACGAAGTCATGCTGGTTCAACGTGCGCCAGCGTTCGCACATCTCGGCCGGCGTGAGGCCCGACATGAGCATGGCCAGGTTCATGGTGCCGCCGGAGGTGCCGTCGGCGTGAAAGAAGCGCAGCCCGGCTTCCCAGATGGCTTGCAGCACGCCGGCCTGATACGCCACGCGCATGCCGCCACCCGCCAGGACCAGCGAGCGGCGCGGCTCTTCACTGTTGTTCGACTGCGCCCAGGCCAGCTTCATTCCAGGCTCTTCTGCGAGCGGTACCAGAAGAAGATGAGACCAGAAAAGCAGTCGAACGCGGCGATGGCCAGCGCGAGGTTGCTGAAGATGCCGCGGCCCACGCCAATGCCCACCGCCGCGCTGGCGCCCAGCTTCTGCAGCGCGCACCAGAGCAGCACCACGCGCGGATCTCCGGGCGAGAGCAGCGCGTGCAGCAGCAGCATTCCAAAGAGCAGCATGAACATGCCGATGATGGCGAAGAAGTGCGCCGCCATGGGCACCGCCGGTCCCGAAGCCACGAAGCCGAGCACGAAGTTCGGAAAAGCGAGCTGGAGCGCGCCCGAGAGGACGGTGGCGGCGGAGATGCCGAGAACGCAGAAGCGCAGTCCGATGGGACGGCTGGCCTGGGCAGCGATCATTGCTGCTGGCCCGACAGCACGGAGAGCAGCCGGCCGCGCAAGACGAAGTAGCTGATCATCGCCAGCCACATCATGGTCATCAGCCAGAAGCGGATGGTGTTGTAGCTCATCCAGGCGCCCAGCTTGTCGTGCAGCTCGTCTTGGGTGGCGAGTCCCGCGCCGATCAGGTGATTGACTGGGATGATGTAGAGCTGGCCCACGAAGGTGGACCCGCCGATGCCGAGAATGGCCACGATCGCCAGGATCACCATGGGCGACTTCCGCTCGCTGATGATCATCACGAGGTTGGTCACCAGCATGATCGGCACCACGACGGTGAAGAAGGCCGTGGCGCGCGAGGTGGGGCCGATGAAGTGCACGGGCACGTCGGCGAGCTTGATCAAGTCCCAGCTCGGATACCAGAAGAAGCGCATGGCCCAGAGCACGCCGACGTAGAGCGTGGTGCCGAAGAAGAGCACCGAATGATTCAAGGCCAAGACGAGCGCTTTCATTCGTGCACCCCCGGCACCGGCGCGCTGGGCGGCGGCAGCCAGGTCTTGCCCAGCGGCAAGGAGTCGACGCTCTCCATGCCTTCGGGCGTGGGCAAGATGGGCGACTTGTCGACGAGGAACCAGCTCTCGAAGTAGTCGTCGAGCACGCCGTGAACCAGTGGAATGAAGGCCGTGAAGATGGGCTTGTCGGCGATTTGCAGCGTCTTCAAGATATCGGCGCGCGGGTGATCTCCCAGGACCAGCTTCGCTTTTGCCGAGCCCATCATTCCAAAGCCTGCTTTGCCCTGGAAATAGATATACGACTTCATCAGCATGCCGCGGAACGAGCAGTAGTTGGCCGCGCCCAGGTTCATGGGAAACCACGCCTTGGGGCGATCGATCTCCACATACGTCACCAGCTTTCCGTCCAAGTCATATTGGCTGGAGACTTTGGTATCGCTCATCTTGAAGTCGAGGTTGCCCTGGTGCTTGGGCATTCCCCAGATGCCTTTGCCGCCTTTGACCGAGATCTCGGTGGAGACGGGCAGGTCGACCACCCATTGGCCGATGCCGTAGTAGCTTTGGAAGATGGCCGGCAAGAGCGGCGGCGCGGGCTTTGCGCCGTGAGTGCAGGCGATGGCGATGCTGTACTCGATGTAATTGCCAATGGAGGTCTTGCGATAGTCGACCACCGTCACGACGAGCAATGCTTTGCTCCAGAGCCGGAAGGGATACACCTCGCAGCCGGGAATGGCTTTGCGGGCGGCGTCGTAATCGATGGGGAAGGCCGCGACCAATGCCGACGCCTCGGTGGAGGCCACCGGCATGGCGAAGGGAATTCCGTCGACGGTCGCTTGCAAGCCGGCGATGCGATCGAGCCGGGGAGGTCTGCTCATGGCAATGCTCCTAGTGAGCCAACTCTTCGAGGATGATGGGAAAGACGTCATTGGCGGCGTCGTTGCCCATGAAGACGTCGAGGTGTCCGTAGCTGGGGAAGACGTGCAGGGTGTGGAACGACGGCTTCAGCTTGGAGAAGTAGCCGTAGGAGCGCTCCTGGCTCTGCGGCAGGAAGCAGCGGTTCTGTTCGCCGGCGAGAAAGGCGAAGCGCGCGCTGGTGCGCGGAGCTTCGGCGGCGAAGTCGCGCGGCAAGCCTGGAAGGTCTTCGACGCCGACCAGGTTTCCCCGGGCCACGCAGCGGGCCATCTGCGAGTGGAAGCGCAGCGGCACGTAGCTGAACTCTTGCTTGAGCCATTCGTGCGTGGCGGTGCTCAAGTTCTCGTGGCGCCAGAGCGCGGGAAAGCCGGCGCCGTAGGCAAAGCTGACCAGCTTGCAGACGTCGTTGTCACACTCGTGGTGAAAGACGCGCGCCAGCTGCAGAATCGCCTTGGCAATGGGCGTCGGCGCGTCGACGCCCCAGCTGGGCGAGAGATAGGGCGTCAGCAGCTTGGTGAAGGGCACCAGTACGTCCAGCTTGAACTTGGACCAGCCCGGCACCACCGGATGCAGCGATACGGCGTTGGAGACGATGGTGGTCACCGCCGGCACCAGGCCCGCCACGGCCGACATGGTGAAGCTGGTCGAGCCCTGGCAATGCACCAAGGCTTTCATCTGGCTTTTGCCCGTCTCGCGCAAGACGGTGTTGACCGCCGCCGGATGGTCGTAGCGCGAGGCTTGATCGAGCGTCCACTCGTTGGGCTTGAACTCGATGCTGGCCCGCCAGTTTTCCAGCCAGACGTCGTAGCCTTCGGCGACGAGCGCGTCGACGACGTTGGTCTTCACCGGGGCGCGAAAGATGTTGGCGCGGACTCCGGCGCCGTGCACGAGCAGCACCGGACCCTTGGTTGGCTCCTTCTCGCCGCGGACGTTGATGACGTCGAGTGAAAAGCCGTCCTCGGTCTGGAACGGAACCCGGCGTTCCCGATAAGCACTCATTTGGCAGCCGCCAGGGTGGCCGCGGCGGACACGACGATGGAGCGGTTGCCCACCAAATTTGCCGGCTGCCTCATCTGCTGGATGGCTTTGGCCAGATCCCAGCCGTCCTTCTTGTGGCCTTGCACCAGCGAGCCCGCCGACGAGAGACAGAGCGCCAGCGTCTGGTCCGCGGCGCCGGCCACCGTCGCGAAGACCTTTGGATCATCGAGCGGCCGGTCCTTGCCCTCGCCGACTCCCAGGCAGGCCAGCACATTCTTGGCGCGCGCGTTCTGCGCGGCCGAGAGCTCTTCGGGGCTCTGCGGCGGCTTCGGCGGCGGCGCGATGAGCGGCTGGCACGCCGGCGGCAAGGGATCGAGCTTTTGCTCGCACTGCTCGAGCGAAATGCCGCTCAGCCCCTGGCCGGTGCAGGACAGCGCCGCGGAAGAGATGGCGGGGATCGACTGCACATGAAGCTGCGGGCCGTTGGGTCCGGTGCGAAAATCGATCAGGGTCGCCTCCTGCGGCGGGTCGATGGTGGAGCCGATCACCAGCTCGTCGACCACGCGTTCGCCGATCTTCGTCTTGCGATTGGCGGCCAGGTGCTCATGCGCGGAGATCAGCGCCAGCAGCCGGCTGTCGACCTTCTTCATCAGCCGCTCGAACTGCAGCGTCGCGATCAGGGAGAGCTCGGCATAGGTGTGGTGCATGAAGATGACCACCGGCCCTTTGTCCTCGGGCAGGTTCTTCAAGACCCACT
>DATBAA010000443.1:0-3287 GCA_036271755.1 Myxococcales bacterium
CGGGTCCGCGCCCGCTTCCCCAAGGAGACGGTCGGCATCATCCGCCCGGGGCAGACGGCGCAGCTGAAGCTCGACGGCTATCCCTGGAGCGTCTACGGCACCGTGCCGGCGACGGTCACCAGCGTCGGCACGGAAGTCAGCATCCTGCCCACGGCGGAGAACATCCCCGGGACGGTGAAGGTAGAGCTCGACGTCCAGACGCCCAACGACCCGCGCATCCAGCTGCAGCATGGAATGACGGCCACCGTGGAGATCGAAGTCGCCCGCGTTTCGCCGGTGACCCTGGCGCTGCGGGCCATCGGAGAATGGAACTACTCGGGGCCGGCCACACCGGTTCCCGGCAGCCCCGACCCGCCAGAGCCGCGCGCCCAGAACGACTCCACGCAAGGCGCGGCCCGCTGAGACCCTCCCGTGCAAACATCCCAGACGCTACAGCGGAGCATCCCCGAGGTCGTTCAGACGTCCGCCACCGACTGCGGGCCCGCCGCGATGAAGAGCGTCTTCGCGGGCATGGGCGTGCAGATCGACTACCGGCGTTTGCGCGAAGCCTGCCAGACGGACGTCGACGGCAGCTCCATCGACCAGATGGAGACGCTGGCCAAGCAGCTTGGCCTCGACGCGCAGCAGATGATGCTGCCGCAGGATCACGTCTTCCTGTCCGAGGCCAAGGCGCTGCCGTCCATCATCATCACCGTCACGCCGGGCGGCCGGCCGCACTTCGTCGTGCTCTGGAAGCGCGCCGGCAGGTTCGTGCAGGTGATGGACCCCGCGAGCGGCCGCAACTGGGTGACGATGAAGTCCGTGCTGCAGCGGCTCCTGGTGCACACGGCAGGAGTGCCGGCGGCGGCCTGGCGGAAGTGGGCCGGCAGCGACGAAGCCGTGGGCGCCCTGCGGCACCGGCTGCGCGATCTCGGCGTCTCGGACGATGACAAGCTCACCGCCGAAGCCCTGGCCGACGAGAGCTGGAGCTCCATCGGCGCGCTGGACGCGGCGGCGCGCGCGGTCGAGGCGGTGGTGCAAGGAGGCGGAGTCCGGCGCGGGCGCATGGCCAGCGGCCTCGTGCGCTCGATGCTCGAGCAGCAGCGCGGGGGGCAGGTCACCATTCCCGAGGTGTACTGGTCGGTGCGCCCCAACCCCGACGAGCCGGAGGGCCTGCTCTTCACCGGCTCGGTGCTGCTGCGCTTCCGCGGCTGGAAGGACGGCGCGGCCCCCACCTTGGAGAAGCCGCTCGACATCGCCAAGATGGCGCCCGACCTGGCCATCGCGCTCAAGACGCCCGAGATCAAGCCGGCGCGGGCCATCTTCGAATTTCTCAAGCAGGACAGGCTCAACGTGCCCCTGCTCGCGCTCGCCGGCGTGGTGCTGGCCACCGCCGGCCGCGTCACCCAGGCCCTGATGCTGCGCGCGGTGCTCGACCTGGGCCGCGATCTGGCCACCGCAAAGCAGCGCGTGCTGGCCATGCTGGCCATGGCCGTCTTCGGCGCGGTGCTGCTGCTCATCCAGATCCCCATCTCGGTCAGCCTGCTGGGCATCGGCCGCAGGCTCGAGATCCGCCTGCGCCAGGCCTACTTGGAGAACCTGCCCAAGATCGAGGATCGCTACTTCCAGAGCCGCCTCGCGTCCGACATGGCCTCGCGCTGCCACGCCATCCAAGGCATGCGCACGCTGCCGGTGGTGGTCTCGCAGTTCTTCACCGTCGGGCTCGAGGTGCTGACCACCGCGGGCGCGCTCATCTGGGCCGCCCCGGGGCAGTGGCCCATCGTCGTCGCGCTGACCGCCGTCGTGCTCGCCCTGCCCTTCCTGGCGCAGATGTTCTTCTTCCAGCGCGACATGCGCGTGCAGACCCACGCCGGCGCGCTGACCAACTTCATTCTCGACGCGCTGCTGGGGCTCTCGGCCATCCGCATCCACGGCGCCGAGCGTTCGCTGCGCCGCGGTCAGGAGGCCCTGCTGGTCGAATGGACCAAGGCCCGCTACTCGCTGCAGGAGCTCTCGGTGGCGTTCGAAGCGCTGCTGACGACGCTGTCCTACGGCTTGGTGGTTTGGCTGGTGTTCGCCTACCTGCGCAGCAGCAGCAAGGCATCGCTGATCTTGCTGGTGGTCTTCTGGGCGCTGCGCTTTCCGGTGCTGGGGCAGCGGCTCCTGGTGCTGACGCGGCTCTTCCCCAGCATGATGAACCGCGTCCGCCGGCTGCTCGATCTGCTCGGCAACGCCGAGGCCACCGCCGTTCCGCTGCCCGCCACCATGCCCGTCGCGGCGGCTGCGGCTCCGGCGGCGCCTCCCACCGGCGTCGCGATCTCGCTGCAGAAGGTCCAGGTCAAGGGCGGCGGCCACGTGCTGCTCGACAAGGTGAACCTCGACATCAAGGCCGGCGAGCACGTCGCCATCGTCGGCCCTTCGGGCGCGGGAAAGTCCACGCTGGTCGGCGTGCTCCTCGGCTGGCTGCGGCCGGCGAAGGGCGAGCTGCGCATCGACGGGCAGCTCTTCGATCAGGCGGAGGTCGACAAGCTCCGCCGCGTCACCGCCTGGATCGACCCCGCCATCCACATCTGGAACCAGAGCCTCTTGGAGAACCTGCGCTACGGCAACGACTCGTCGCACACCTGGGCGCTGGAGCAGGCGCTGAAGGGCGCGGACCTGCTCGACATCCTCGAAGCGCTGCCGGAAGGATTGCAGACCGGCCTGGGCGAAGGCGGCGGCCTCGTCTCCGGCGGCCAGGGCCAGCGCGTGCGGATGGCGCGCGCGATGCTGCGCACCGGCGTGCGCCTCGCCATCCTCGACGAAGCGTTCCGCGGCCTCGATCGCGACAAGCGCGCGCGGCTCTTGCAGTCGGCGCGCACGCTCTGGAAGGGCGTCACCCTGCTCTGCGTGAGCCACGACGTGGTGCAGACCAAGGGGTTCGACCGCGTGCTGGTCATCGAGAACGGCCGCGTGGTGGAGAACGCGCCGCCCAAAGAGCTCCTGGCCAACGAGAATTCGCGCTACTCGCAGCTGATTCGCGCCGACGAAGAGAACCACAAGTCGCTCTGGCGCGGCGGCGTCTGGAAGTACTGGCGCATCGCCAACGGCCAGCTGGACCAGCGGGCGGAAGCATGAGCTTCGACACCGCCCAACTCTGGCCGCTCGAGCGGCTTCCCGAGGCCATGGAGCAGCTGGCCATCAAGGCCGGCTACGGCGCGCGACCCACCGAGGCCACGGTCCCCGACGCGCTGGCCGAGCCGAGCCGGGCGTGGATGAACGCGGTCGCCGGCCGCATGGGCATCGAGCTCGAGCCCATCGTGCCGCTC
>DATBAA010000444.1:0-4139 GCA_036271755.1 Myxococcales bacterium
GGCGTGGTCCAGGTCAGCTTCGACTTCTAGCGCGCGTCGGCGTCGGCGGGAGCGCCCGAGCAGTCATCCCAGTCTCCGCGACGGCAGGCCGCCGCCATGGCCTGTTGGACGGCCGGAATCGATTCATTCTCCGCGTGCGCGGGCAGCGCCGGCAGGTTGCGCTGCCTGAGCAGGTCGTCCACCGGCTTTCGCGCGGCGGCCAGCTCGCCGTCCACGTCCGAGAGCTCGCGCGCCAGGACCTTGGACCGCTCGAGCAGGTACGAGGCCGGCTTGCCCTCCCACGAGAGCAGCGCTCCATAGAGGTGATCGGTGTGCTCGCGGATGCGCTCCTCGCCGGTGATGGCGCCGCCCTCCTTGGTGGCCACGACCTTCTTCTTCACCTCGTCGAGCTGCTTCGTCAGCGCGGCCAGCCGCCCCTGCAGCGCGTCTCCGGCCGGCAGCTCTTTCGCGCGGACCTCGGCTGCCGCGCGCACGGAGTCGATGGAGTCCACCAGGTCGCTCATGCGGCCGAAGAGCGCGTGCGCCCGCATCACCGCGTCGAACTGCTCCCGGCGGTCTGCCTCGCCGAAGCGCGCCCGCCGGTCGAGGCCGATCTGCAAGCTGGTCTCGATCACTTGCGAGCCTTTGGTGAGCCGCACTTTGTACGTTCCCGGCACCACGCGCGGACCCTGAGAGGCACCAAAGGCCACCTGCGCGGCCCGCGGCACGCGCGGCGGCTTGACCTGCATGGACCAGGAGACGCGGTTGATGCCGCGCCGCTTGCTGGTGGGCAGCGTGTCGACGAGCTTGCCCTCCGCGTCCAGGACCTCGAGCTTGATGGGGCCAAAGAGGTGCGGCGCGCGCTGATAGTACGAAATGATCGCGCCGCTCTCCGGATTGCGGCCGACGAAGATGGCGTCGCCGTCGGCAAAGGAGTAGCCGCCCTGCGTCTGGAAGCGCTCCTGCACCGGCCTTCCGGGCAAGAAGGCAAACTCCTCCGGAACCCCGGCGGCGAGCGAACGCAGCGGAGTGAGATCGTCGATGATCCAGATGCCGCGCCCGTGGGTGGCGAGCACCAGGTCGCCGTCGCGCTCGTGCACCTGCAGGTCGCGCACGGCCACCGAGGGAAAGTCGCCGCCCTTGAACTCGGCGAACGTCGCGCCGCCGTCGATGGAGATCCAGAGCCCCAGCTCGGTGCCGAGAAAGAGCAGCTTCTTCTCCTTCGTATCTTCGCGAATGACGTGCGCATAGCCGCGGACGCCCTTGGTGCCGAGCGGCTTCCAGGTCTTGCCGGAGTCGGCGGTGCGATAGACGTGCGGCTCCATGTCCCCGAACGAGTGCCGGTCGAACGCGGCATAAGCGGTCGCCTTGTCGAAGCGGCCGGCCTCTACCCAGCTCACCCACGACGCCTTGGGCAAGCCATGAACATTGGCCACCACGTTCGACCAATGCTGCCCGCCGTCGCGCGTGAGCTGCAGGTTGCCGTCGTCGGTGCCCACCCAGATGAGGTTCGCGTCCAGCGGCGACTCACTGATTGAATAGATGGTCGTATGTTCTTCCGCGGACGAGTTGTCGACGGTGATGCCGCCCGACTCCTCCTGCTTCTGCTTCTCCGGATCGTTGCTGGTGAGATCGGGAGAGATGCGCTCCCAATCGTCGCCGCGGTTACGCGAGCGAAAGAGGAACTGCGCGCCGATATAGAGCGTCTTTGGATCGGTGGGGCTGCGGGCAATGGGGGTATTCCAATTGAAGCGCAGCCGCTCGTGGTAGCCGGCTTTGGGTTGGATATCGCGGGCGATTTGCAGCTCGCGATCCACCCGGCCGATGTTGCCGCCCTGCGCCTCGGCGTAGACCGCGTTCGGGTCGGTCGGATCGGGCACCACCCAGAAGCCGTCACCGCCGTACAGGTTGTCCCAGGTCTCGTTGGTGATGCCGCCGCCATAGGCCGACGGCCCCACCCAGGAGCTGTTGTCCTGCAGGCCGCCGTAGACGCGGTAGGGATCGCGGCCGTCCAGCGCCACGTGATAAAATTGCGAGACCGGCAGGTTGTTGTACTTCCACCAGCGGTTGGCTCCGTCGAAGGAGACGTAGAGGCCGCCGTCATTGCCGCCGACGATGTGCTTCGGATTGGCGGGGTCCACCCAGAGATCGTGCCAGTCGCCGTGCGAGCCCTGCCCGCCCAGGTGCGCGAAGCTCTTGCCGCCGTCGTCGCTGCCGATCAGCTCTCCGTCCATCTTGAAGAGGCGATCCGGGTTGGACGGATCGACGACCAGCTTAGCGAAGTAGAAGGGGCGCCAGGTCATCATCTGGCTGTCGTCGCGCCGCTCCCAGGTCGCGCCCGCGTCGGAGCTTCGATAGAGAGCGCTGCTCACCGACTCGACGAACGCATAGACGATGCGCGGATCGGACGGCGCCACCACCACCTCGGTGCGTCCCCACGGCTTGGGCGCGGGCGAGAGTTCTTTCCAGCTCTTGCCCCCGTCGAGCGATTTGTACAAAGCGCTGCCGCTGGAAGCAGAAGGGCCGTTGCCGCCGGAGCGGAACGTCCAGCCTTTGCGGCGGAAGTCCCAGAGGCCCGAATAGACGATGTCCGGATTCTTCGGATCGAGCGCCACCGTCGAGCAGCCGGTGGAGAGGTTCGGGCCGGTGAGGATCAGGTCCCAGGTCTTGCCGCCGTCGGCCGTCTTGTACAACCCGCGATCGGGCGAGTCGCTCCACAGCTTTCCCGGAGCGCAGGCGTAGACGACAGCCGGGTCGCGCGGGTTGACGGCGATGGCCGTGATGCGCTCGGTCTTGCGCAAACCCATGTTGGTCCAGCTCTCGCCGCCGTCGGTCGATTTGTACAGACCGTCGCCGATGGAGACCGAGTTGCGCGTCCAGGACTCGCCGGTGCCCACCCAGACGGTGTCCGGGTCCTTGGGGTCGAGCGCGATGGCGCCGATGCTCTGCACCGGCTGCTTGTCGAAGACGGGCCGGAAGGTCGTGCCCGAGTCCTGCGACTTCCAGACGCCGCCGCTGGCCGCGCCCACGTAGAGGGTGGTGGTGCCGGAAGGCTCCACGCGCGCCGCCAGCGCCGAGATGCGGCCGCTCATGGCTGCCGAGCCGATGTTGCGCGCGCCCAGGCCCGAGATGAGGCCGCTGTCGAAGACGAAGGGCGCCTTCTTCGCCGCCGACGGCGCGGGTGAGGACAGCTGCGCTGGGTGCTCGGACGGCAGCAGCGCACGCGCGGGCTTGCCGCTGGGGAAAGCGAAGATTGCGTCGGGAAGCGCTGCGTTGGCCTCGGCGGCCTCGACGGTGAAGCGCGCGTTCTTCGGACCGCCCTTCGCGCCCGATTCGATCGACGACGGAATCCAGACGCCTTCCACCAGCACGTAGCTTCCCAGGTCGGTCTCGGTGACCTTCTCCGAGCCGCGCACGTGCCGCTCGCGCACGCGCCGGATCTCCAGGTACGTCGTGGGGTCCAGATAGTCGTACTGGACGTCGCCGTCCTTGAGCAGCACGCGCAGCTTGACGGCCGGCGTGCCGTCCACGTCTTCGGTGCCCAGAAGCTCGACGCGGTGGCCCTTGGCGGCGGCGTTGACGAGCGCGCCCTCGAGGTCGGCCTCCTGCGCCAGCGCGCGGGCCTCGTCCGCCGAGGTCCGGAACGGATCGCGCCGGCCGCCGAAGGGATCGACGCTCCAGCTCTCCTTGCCGTCGAAGCCGTCGATGGCGGTGATGCCCTGCACGGTGACCTCGTCGCGCACGCGCAGCGGCCGCGCGAAAGCCCGGGCCCACGCGGCGGTGAGGGAGAAGTCGCCGCCGCCGAAGACGGCCTTGCCGGTGAGGCGCAGCGTCTTCAGCGCCGAGATCTTCGCGGCGCCGCCGCGAGCCTCCAGGTGGCGGGCGAGGACTTCATCGGTGGTGAGGGCATAGGCGGGCGCGGAGAGGAGCCAGCCCAGGGCGATGGCGGAGAAGAGGCGCATGGGCAATTCCATACCCCAACCGCGCGCCGGACACCCTCTTCCCCGGGCGCCGCAGAGAGACGCCGCGAGAATTCTCCCCTGCCGGAAGTCACTTTCAAAACATATCGCGACCTATCGAAACGGTGAGCTCTGCCGCGGCGCGCCATCGCTGTCCGAAGGAGCCGCATCGGGCCGTAGGTCTCGGTAAGACACGTCGTA
>DATBAA010000445.1:0-8067 GCA_036271755.1 Myxococcales bacterium
CCTGCCCGGTGAGCAGCCAGATCTTCCGCCCGGCGTAGACCTCCAGACAGAACGGCGTCCCCGGCTTCAATGGCTGGGCGCGGAAGACGAAGAGCGTGGAGAGGATGTCGCGCACCTCGACGCCGGCGTCCAACGAGAGCACTTCGGCGTGGCCGTTCATGCTGGCCCGAACGGCCAGCTTTCCAGCCGCGGGTGGAAACTCCAGCTCGGCGGCGCGGTGGTTCGAGCCCTCGTCCACGTCTTCGCGATAGTGCAGCGGCGCGAAGCCGCGGCCCACCAGCGAGACCGCGTAGCCTTCGTATTGGCCCATGTTGGTTGCGACGAAGGCGCTGGTGCGGGCGCGCGAGGTGAGCTGCAGCGTGGCCCGCTTGTCGCTGGAAGGGGCCTGCGCGGTGCGCACCTCGAAGGTGCCGGCGTCCACGCCCAGCACGTCGATCTTGAAGTTGAGCACTTCACCGGGCGTGAACTTCACCGGCTGCAGCTTCTGCGGCGGGCACACCTGGGCGAGCAGCAGAGCGAGGAGGATCATGCCCTGGTTCTATGGCTTCTTTGCGTTGCGCGCCGCAAGCAGCGCCTCGATGCGCGCCGCCAGGTGCTCGCGCATCTCCAGATATGCCTGCGGGTCGCGCGCGAAGCCCTTGGTCGAGGGCGCGACTGCCCGGGCCTCGGCCTGGGCGAGCGCCTTGTCGCCCAGCTGCGCGCAGAGCGAGAGGTAGCCGTGGTCGGCGATGCCGCGGGAGATCTGCACCAGCCGCAGCGACTCGACCGGCACGTCGTGCGTGCCGCCGATGCGCTCGGGCGTGCCCGGGTAGAAGAGCGTGCCGTCGCCGTTGCCGCCGAAGGCCCACTGGTCGGTCCACGGCTGCAGCTGCTCGTAGGCGAAGACGGTGTCGAAGTAGAGCTCGCCGGCTACGTCCTGGACGAACGCCAGCGTGCCCATGGCCCGCGCGGCGGTGGCCGGCGCGTCGATCATGTAGCTGGGCCAGCCGCGGAAGGCCTTGTCGGTGATGGGCTTCCCGTCGCTGCTGCAGCCGTGCGAGAGGCAGCTCTGGTACCACCAGAGCATCTTGTAGGCCGAGCGCGGCGCGGCGTGGTCGCAGGTGGCGTTGCGCGCGCCGACGCAGTTGATGACCGGCGTGTAGAGATCGACCGAGGGCAGCTCGCTGCTGAAGGAGGCGGTCACCAGCCGACGGACGTCGGGGACGTCTTCCAGGTATTCGTGGGTCATCGCTTCGACCTTGGGGAAGTTCTTCGGCGGCGGCTCGTCGATGACGTAGCGGAAGAGCCGGTCGAGCCAGCCGCGCTGCCGGAAGTGCGCCACCCAGGCCTGACGGTAGGCGCGGCGGTCCTCGCGGGTGAGCTTGCCCGGCTCGCGCATGTCGATCGAGGTCCAATGCGCGCCGGACGGCAGGGCGGTGCCGTCTAGAAACGGAGCGACCTCGGCGTCGTACTCGGTCCAGTTGATCTTGCCGTCCTTCATGCGCGGCGGGTCCTGCCGGCCGCCCATCAGGGTGATGCCGCGCCGCAGGGCGATCAGGTCGTAGGCGCGGGTCAGCTCGACCGTCGCTTCGACGGACTTTTGATGTCCTTTGGCGGCGGCGTAGCCCGAGAAGCCGAAGGCGGTGGTGAGGGCCGGCGTGGCGGGAAGATCGAAGGCTCGCGTGCGCAGATCTACCGGCACTTCCTGGCCGCCGCCGGTCCACGAGACCTGTATCGCGCCTGCGTGCCGTGAAGCGCCGCCGCCGCGCGGGGCGCAGGCCTCGACGAAGATGGACTGCAGCTTGCCGGCGGGCACGTCGACCGGGAAGGCGCGGCGCGGCTCGTTGTAGATGGCGTCGCGCGCGGGGATGAGCGCGTCCGGCCACTCTCCGGTCTCGCCCTCCGGCCCGCTGGGGAACTTCAGGTCGATGGTCGCGACCCGATAGAGCGAGATGCCGTCGCTGGCCGTTGCCTTCAGCTGCTGCACGGGTCCCTGCACGACGATCTGGGCGCCCACGCACTCGCCGCCGGCCGCGGCAAGCTTGATGCGCGGCTGTTGCGCTGCCGCCCTGGGCCGCGCGTCCGGCCTGATCTTGTCCGATTCGGAAGCGACGAAGAGGAGCACCGCCAAGAGCCACATGCGGCGCAAGGTGGGGCAGACGGGCGCCGCGGGCAAGCCGCCTGAGGTCACTCTGTTTTGCGGGCGCCGCTTGCGAAGAGTACCCTCCGGCCCATGCCCTACGACAAAGCGACGCTCGGACAGATCGCCGAGCAAGAAGAAGAAGAGAACAAGAAGGACGGCGCCTTCCTGGGCGTGAAGAAGAAGTTCGACGAGTTCGAGTGCCCGCTCTGCAGCGCCAACAACCCCTTCGACGAGTTCGGCAACAACGACGAGGTGACCTGCAGCTGGTGCGGCGTGAGCTTCGTGGCGACGGTCGACGAGGACGCAAAGCTCAAGCTGCGCGAGCCATGAAGGGCGTCGCGCGCAGGGAGGTGCAGAAGCTGTCGCAGGGCGTGCTGCACCCGCCCTTGGAGGACGACATCGTCGCGGAGGAGCCGCTGGAGATCCGCGCGCAAGGCGAGACGCTGGCGGTGACCATGCGGACGCCGGGGGCGGATCGCGAGCTGGCCATAGGCTTTCTCTTCGCGGAGGGCGTCATCGGGTCGCGCGACGACGTGGGCAGCGTGGCGCACTGCGGGCGGCCGGGCGAGGAGGGCTTCGGCAACGTCATCGACGTGACGGCGGCGCCCGGCTTCGATCTGGACGTGGAGAAGCTCTCGGCCACCCGGCGGGGCACCTTGACCACCGCGGCCTGCGGGGTGTGCGGCAGGCGCAGCGTGGACGACGTGATCGAGCGCTGCAAGCCGCAGAAGGTTGTCACGGCAATGATTGCCGCGGCAACCATCAGCCAGGCCATCGACTCGCTGCGCAGCCGGCAGCCGAACTTCGCCCGGACCGGCGGGGTGCACGCGGCGGCGCTGCATGACGCCGCGGGCGCGGTGCTGGCGACGTACGAGGACATCGGGCGGCACAACGCGGTGGACAAGACGGTGGGCAAGCTGCTCCTGGACGGGGTCTTGCCCAAGGCCGCCCCGGCGCTGCTGGTGGTCAGCGGGCGGGCTTCGTTCGAGGTGGTGCAGAAGTCTTCCGCCGCGGGGGTCTCGGTGATCGCGAGCGTCTCGGCGGCGTCGTCGCTGGCGGTCGATCTGGCGCGGGCGTCGGGCATCACGCTGTGCGGGTTCGCGCGCAATGGGTCGATGACGGTCTATTCGCACGTGGAGCGGATCGGGCTGCCGTAGGCCGTCTCGCTGTTCAGCGGACGCGAGGCTTGCGCGCCTTGGCCCGGGGCGCGGGGGACTTGCCTGGAGAGCTGGAGGCCTTTTGGCTGGGGGCGGGCGTCTTGCTGCGGTTGGCGGCGCGGGCTTCCTTCTTGCGCTTCTGCCGCTCGCGAAAGCCCATTTTTGGTGTCTGCGGCTTCGGCTCGGCTGATGCGGCCTCTTCGTCCGGCTCGGTTTCGGGCGCGGGCGGCTCGGCTGCGCGCGGGTTGCGGCTGGGCGCGTCCGTGACGGGGCGGCCCCAGCTGCGGCCGACCTGCTCGGCGTCCTCGCGCTTCGACTCGGCGGCGAACCAGAGCACGCGGCGCACCACCAGCGTGGCGTAGGCGCCGGGAGGCAGGGTGAAGGAGAGGTTCACCTTCAGCCGGCGGCGGTTCATCTCGTCTTCGCGCGGCTCGTTGACGCGCAGCTTGCCGGGGACCACGAAGAGCGGCCGCTCCTCGTGCTTGAAGAAGAGCTGCCGCGTCTCGGGCACCTGCAAGTCCGCGAGCCGAAGCTGCTGCGCTGCGAGCGCTCCCAGCGCGGCCGACTCGATCTCTTTGTCGGTGAACTTCGAGTCGGGGGCGAGGAGCGGGAAGGTCTTGCCCCACAGCTCGTCGCGCAGCTCGCGCGGGAGCGAGCGCGGCAACACCAGCGCGCCCGCCTGGTAGCGCAGGCCGATCAGCTCCGCCTGCGGGACCTTGTTCATCAGGTACCGCTTGGCGCCCTCGTTCCAGATGTAGCTCTGCAGCTCGAAGAGCGCCATCATGCGGATGCGCCGGTCGATGTGCAGGAACGCGTCCTTGAAGTTGGTGGGGTCCAGGCGCAGCTGACGCAGCATCGGCGCATACTTGCGGCCGGCGTCCTGCGGAGCGCGCAAACCCCACTCGCCCCAGTGGTCGCGCCAGAAGGCCTTCACCCGCGCGTCGTCGCTCTTGTCCAGCTCGCTGGGAGTCGCGAGGTAGCTCTTCAGCGCGCCTTCGAAGTCGCCGCGGATGAGCTGCTTGCCGATGAAGCCCTGGCCGTGCTTGAGAAAGCCGAAGCGCTGCGAGTCGAAGTAGTTGACCACGCCGGCGCGCTGCACCTCGGCCACGCTCTCCGGGACGCGCGCTGCTTCGTCGCGCGACAGATCGCGGACCGTCACTTCGAAGCGGTTGGCGGTGATGTTGCCCGAGCTGAGCGGCTGAGCCGTCCGTCCGATGAGCTCGAGGCGCAAGTCTCCGCTCTGCACCACGTCGGAAAGACCCAGCGCTCCGCCGGCGACGCCGACCAGCTGTTCAGTGCGACCTTGTTTGTCCTTCAGGCCGCACACGGACAGGTTGCGCCGCTTGACGCTGAACTCTTTCGACAATCTCTCCAGCGCGGCGAGCGTCGAGACCTTCTGCTTGTCCATCCGGTAGACGAACACCTCGCCGTCGGGATCGTTTTCGAAGCGATACCCTTCGCGGACGACGAAGTCCTCGGGCCGTTGCTTGATCTTCACCGGCGCCGCGTACCAGAGCCGCGCCAGCAAGGAAAGCTCGAAACGGAAGCTGGGCGGTGATAACGTCGCGGGCGATGGCTCCGGACGACGACGTTCCGACCTTGCCGCATGTCGAAACCGACAGGAAGAGCTCTGCAGGCCCCCGGCTCATTTTGAAGGGGCTCGCAGGCGACGTTACCGAGTACCCGCTGGGCGACAACAACGTCCTGGGCCGGAGCACCACCGCCAGCGTCCGCCTCGCCGACCGCGAGGTCTCGCGCAAGCACAGCCAGATCGACAAGGAGGGCGAAGATTACGTCCTGCGCGACCTCGGCTCGTCGAACGGCACCTACTTGAACGGCAAGCGAATCTTCGCGCCCTCGAAGCTGAAGGAGGGCGACGAGGTGCTCATCGGCACTTCGAAGATGGAGTTCCGCTTCGGCAAGGACGACCCGCGCACCAAGAACGCCGAGATCGTCCGCACCGAGGACAAGGCGCGCGAGCTGGAGAGCGTGGTGGCGCGCGTCGGGGCCAAGGCCAGCTTCGCGCCGGTCGAAGAAGTCCACGACATGAACAACCTGAAGCGCGACTACGAGCGGTTGCGCATCGGGCACGAGTTCTCGACCTATATCCGCCTCGAGCGCGACCTCAACGAGCTGCTCGCGCGCATTCTGCAGATCGCCTTCGACCTGATTCCGGCCGACAACGGCGTCATCCTGCTGCGCGATCCGCACTCGCAGGAGCTGGTCATCCAGGCCATGCGCCAGCGCAAGCCGGGGCAGGGCAAGGTGCTGGTCTCGGACACGCTGCTCGCGCAGGTGCAGGAGACGAAGGAGGGCGTGCTCACCAGCGACGCCATCACCGACGCGCGCTTCCAGGCCTCGCACTCCATCATGGCCTTGGGCGTCCGGTCGGCCATGGCCGTGCCGCTCTTGAATTCTTCGGGCGACGAGGTGAAGGGCATCATGTTCCTCGACTCGCGCGAGCGGATCGCGGCCTTCACCACCAAGGACTTGGAAGTGCTCTCGGCCATTGCCGCGCAGGCGTCGGTGGCCTTGGAGAACAGCGAGTACGCCCGCGCCTTGGAGCACGAGGCGGCCCAGCGCGCGCAGCTCTCTCGATTCTTGTCTCCCGCGCTGGTGGAGCAGGCAGCCCGCGGCAGCATCGAGCTGACCAAGGGCGGCACGCTGACCGAGATGACCATCCTCTTCAGCGACATCCGCGGCTTCACCAGCATCTCGGAAAAGATGCCGCCGCAAGAGGTGGTCAAGATGCTCAACGACTACTTCGAGCTGATGGTCGACATTCTGTTCGAGCACAACGGCATCTTGGACAAGTTCATCGGCGACGCCATCATGGGTCTCTGGGGAGCGCCGGTGAAGCGCCCCGACGACGCCACCCAGGCCGTCCGCGCCGCGGTGAAGATGCAAGAGCGGCTGAAGGACTGGAACGTCGACCGCGTGGCGCAGGGCAGGGTGCCCATCGACATTGGCATCGGCCTGCACACGGGCCACGTGGTCGTCGGCAACATGGGCTCGTCCAAGGCGCTGAGCTACACCGCCATCGGCGACGGCGTGAACCTGGCTTCCCGGCTCTGCGGCGTCGCCCGCGAGGGCATGGTGGTCATCTCCGAGGAGTGCGCCGTCCGCGCCG
This sequence comes from Myxococcales bacterium, assembly GCA_036271755.1. Classification (GTDB taxonomy): domain Bacteria; phylum Myxococcota; class Myxococcia; order Myxococcales; family 40CM-4-68-19; genus 40CM-4-68-19. The sequence goes on from DATBAA010000445.1 coordinate 6,410, forward strand.
GCAAGTCGAAGTTCATCCTCGAAGCGCTGCCTCCCGCGAAAGTCAAAAACCGCGAAGCCCCCGTCGAGATCTTCAAAGTCCTCGAAGCCCTCGACAACTAGAGCTCTCTCTTCGGTTGATTTGAGGCGTTGCTGGTCGAAAACTTGCGCTAGTTTTGTCGTGGGTCAAAGTGGCGGGCCATGGGGTCCAATCCGCCTCCGGCAGCGACCAAGAAGAGAGCCGTCCAGCGGTGCCCGAACTGCGCCATCCGCTGCGACGTGAGCTGCTTCGTCGACGGCGCGCTGGCCCGCTGCGGGCATTGTGGAGTGCGGTTCGAGGTGCTGCGCGAAAAGACGCCGGCGCCGCCCCAGGCCGCGAAGCCTCCGCTCAGAGCGCCGCCGCCGGCCCCGCCCAAGCAGGACGTGACGCTGCCCAAGCTCGACGGCTTTCTGGTGCACGAGCGCATCGGCGTCGGCGGCATGGGCGAGGTGTTTCGCTGCACCCGCATGAGCGATCAGATTCCCGTGGCGGTGAAGATCCTCACCGCGCAGATGGCCGCCGTCCCCGACTACGTGCGCCGCTTCGGCCGCGAGGCGGCGGCGATGGCGCAGCTCGATCACCCGGGCATCGTCCGCCTCCTGGGGCGCGGCAAGGCCGGGCAGCACGTCTTCATCGCCATGGACCTGATCCAGGGCGAGTCGCTGCGGACCTGGGCGCACAAGAACCGCCCGACGAGCCGGCAGCTGGCGAAGCTCCTCGCGCAGGTCGCGCACGCGCTGGCGTATGCGCACGCGCGGGCGGTCGTTCATCGCGACTTGAAGCCCGACAACGTGCTCGTGACTCCCGAGCTGCGGACCAAGGTCTTGGACTTCGGCCTCGCCGGGCTGCACTCCGACGGCGCGGAGTGCCTGACCCAGAGCCATGTCGCCATGGGCACCGCGAACTACATGGCGCCCGAGCAGCGCAAGGACGCCAAACGCGCCGATCACCGCGCGGACATCTACTCCTTCGGCGTGATGATGTACGAGCTGCTCACGGGCGATCTGCCGGTGGGGCGTTTTCCGCCGCCGTCGAAGGTCCTCGCCGGGCTCGATCCGCGCTGGGACTCGCTGGTCGAGCGCTGCGTCGACTTGAACCCCGCCGGACGTCCGCACAGCGCGCTGGAGCTGGCGCACGCCTTGGAAGGGCTGGCCGGAATCGCCGCTCCGCTCGAGCTTGCGCCGCAGACGAAGAAGCAAGTCGCGACCAACGCAAAGTCCGCCATCTGGTCCTGGCTGGGGCTGTCCGCCGCGGTCGCCATCACCCTGGGCGTGGCCGCGCTGCGCGTCTCGCAGGAGCACCAGCAGCCGCGAAGCTTGACCGTGGCGGCCGCGAGGGCGCCCGCGCCTCCGCTGATGAAGAAGATCGCTCCGGCCCGCCGCTAAGGTTTGGCGCGCGGCTTGTAGAAGATCACCACCGTCAGGCAGTGAAACTCGTTGTCGCTCGACTGCATCACCGTGCGGTCGACGATCTCCAGATCCGCGTTGGCCCGCAGCCAGCGCGTCACCTGCTCGCCCAGGTCGTCGCGCTCTTTTGCCTTCGTCGCCGAGAAGACTTTCACGCCCGTGAACATCCCGCCCCCAGGAAATGCCTTGAAGCGATCATTTCTCCATTGGCGCGCGCGGAAGTCAATGTCCTTG